>JADGHN010000031.1 GCA_019683875.1 Clostridia bacterium | reverse complement strand
ACGGTGGGCCTTCCGGGAACGGGCCTTTACTACACGACCACGCTTTCGAGCAGACGGTCCCGCGGCACCAGAACCCCGTTCCACGCCGCTCCGGCCGTCCCGACGGTCCGCCCGGAGGACCGTCTGACCCTGGGCTTCTTCCAGCGGCTCATCACCCCAGACGACGAGGAGGCCCTGGTCGACGGGTGCCGGGAGTTGGTCCTCGGCCACGAAGAGAAGGCCCTCCAACACCTCGAGAAGGCTGTCCACCTGGCTGACGGCGCGTACCTTGCAGGTTTTCTGGCCCTCAAAAAGGAGCGGCTGGAAGAAGCCGCAAGGTACCTGGCGGCGGCCGCCGAGAAGCACGACCGTTTGGGAAGCTGCTTCTCCAAGTACGGCGTTTCCGCCACCATGAGCCTCCCCATCACAGACGAGGTATCCGCGCACGTGGGCCCGGACCTGCGCGGCGTCCTGCTTGGTTTGGCCGAAGTGTACCAGCGTCTGGAGCGCTGGGAGGACGCCATCGCCTGCCTGGAGAGACTGCAGCGGCTCGAACCCGACGACGTGGTGGTGAAGGTGTCCCTCGCTGAGCTGCTGCTCACCGCCCGCCCGGGCGACAAGAACGCATGTCGAAAGGTCGTGCGGCTGACCGAAGGCATCGAGAACGAGACGCCGGTCCACACCGCGCTGCTTCTGTACAAGGCCAGAGCCCTGCGCGGGCTGGGGTTGTTGGACGCTGCGCGGGAGACCCTGACGGACGCCCTGCGCCGGAAGAAGGGCCGGTCCGAGGAACTGCTTCGGGCGATCAGGTACGAACGGACGCTGGTCTACGAGGACCTCGGCCAGCGCGGGCGGGCGCGCAGTGAGCTCGAGAAGCTCTACGCCGAGGACCCGGACTACGAGGACGTGGCGGCCCGGTTGGGACTTTAGCGGCAATCCGAATCAACGCCGGGAGCGACATCGCAACTCGCCGCTTAGGATGATGCAGGTGATGGATGGACGCGCTGGGTTCCAGGTCCGGGCCCTTCCAGCAGCCAGTGTCACGGAGGGCTGCATAGTCTGAAGCAGGGTGACGCTAGACGTGAGAACATCTAGACACGTCACAATCCTCGCAGCGGTGTCAGTATTGTGGCTTGGCACGCAATTTCTTTTGACACCACGATCTCATCCGCTTCCTTGTTCGATGGGCCGCATGCAAACGTTCAACAAGAACGGAGAGCCGGTGATCACCATCTCCGTGGGATGTACCGAACCCATTACGTCTGCCTCGATTCAGTGGCCGAGCTCGTATGACGTCGAGGAGGTCGAGCCGCTGATGCAGGCAGAACACACCCCAACCGTTCTCGTGCGCTCATACGTGATTCATGGCTGTCTCGGCAACGCAACAGAACAGGCCAAGTTACAAGTAACGGTGATCACTAAATCAGGGCGTGAGCACGCATGGTCGATGGAAACGCCATTTTGACTTGCTCGGCAGTCAACTGCTTGGGCTCGCACGGGCCCAAGCGTTCTGAACGCAAACCGCTACCTCACATGGCCTGTTAGGCGAAGTGAAATACGCCCAGATTAAACTTAGGCTTGAGGTGCAGTGGCGTGGATGAGTCTCGTCTGAACACAACCGCGAACGAAGACGGGGGTTTTGAGGTTTCTGACGCCGCGGCATCCCATCTTGATGCTGAAAAACCTCGTCGACAACCGTCATGGATTCGATGGATGTCGGTTGCCTACGTTGTTTCAAAATTGAAGGTCATCGTGCCGCTGCTCCTTAAACCGGCGATCGTCTTCTTGAAGATCAACAAGATCGCCCTTACGCTCCTCTCCATGCTCCTGACCATCGTGGTCTATGCGCGTCGGTACGGGTGGAAGTTCGCCATCGGGTTTGTCCTTCTTCTTGCGCTTCACGAATACGGGCACGTGCTCGCGGCGAAGCTGAAGGGCTTGAACGTGACTTCACCCGTGTTCATTCCCTTTGTCGGCGCTTTGATCTTCATGAAGGACCGTCCAGAGAATGCCAACACGGAAGCGTTTGTCGCCGCGGGCGGACCCCTTGCCGGGAGTTTGGCATCCCTCATCTGCTACGGGTTGTACCTGGCGGGCGGAGGAGAGCTCTTCCTGGCCCTTGCCTATCTCGGATTTATTCTGAACCTCTTCAACTTGATCCCCGTGCACCCACTGGACGGAGGACGGATCGTCGCCGCGGTCAGCCCGGCCATATGGATCCTCGGGATTCCGGTGGTGGGATACCTGGCGTGGATCATGTCCGATCCCATTCTTGCCGTGATCATGGTTCTCGGAGTGGCTCAAATCCTCACCGCAAGAGGCAAATCCGGGTATCTTGCCGTGCCGCCCAAGGTGCGCGCTGCGTACGCCGCCACCTACGCCGTCCTCGTGGCGGGTCTTGGCGGCATGGCGCTTCTGAGCTATCAGGCACTCACGTAACCTCAGTGGCCAAGCAACAAGCCAGAAAGGGGCCCGACCGCTTTGCAACGACTCCGGCAGGCCCCTTTTTCAAGCGAACCCCTCGTGCTGATTGCAGCGTCGATTCCCTCCACGAGATTGCAGTAGAGGTCACCGGGCAGGCAGGGGGCGTTCAAGCGCGCAAGGGATAGACGAGGAATAACGCCTCCACGCCCCCCTGCTGGGACCAGCTTTCCAGCCATCTTTGTCGGCATGGTACACTGTTCGACGTGATCCCGGGAGGTGTGCGCGTGTCAACGCCGTCAAGCGAGTTGCGTTTGGGTGCCCACTTGTCGATCGCGAAGGGGTTGCCCCAGGCGGTCAAGGACGCGATCGAAGTCGGAGCGAACACCTTCGCGTTCTTCACCCGGAACCCCCGCGGCGGCGCGGTGCGGGCCATGTCGGATGACGAGATCCGGCAGTGGACCGTCGCGCGCGAGGAGGCGGACATCTTTCCCATCGTGGGCCACCTGCCGTACACCATCAACCTCGCCAGCCCGAAGGAGGAAGCGCGGGAGTTCGGGCGGCAGACTCTTCGCGACGACCTGGAGCGCGCCCACCGGTACGGCTGTGAGTATCTTGTCATGCATCCCGGCTCGCACGGCGGTGACGGCGTCGAGACCGGCATCGAGCGCATCGTGGAGGGCATCGCCTACGCCCTGGAGGCGCAGGGCGACACGATGCTGCTCCTCGAGGGCATGTCGGGGCAAGGGACGGAGATCGGCGGCACGTTCGAAGAGCTGGCGGAAATCATGAAGCGGCTCGGCTGGCCGGAGCGCGTGGGCGTCTGCCTCGACACCTGCCACCTGTACGCCGCCGGCTACGACATCGCCACCGAAGCCGGCCTCGCGGACGTCCTTGACCGGCTGGAGCGCACCGTGGGGCTGCGGCGCGTGAGGGCCCTGCACTTGAACGATTCGAAGTTCGGCCTCGGCAGCCGCAAGGATCGCCATGCGAAGCTCGGCGAGGGGGAAATCGGACGGGCGGGCCTGCATACCGTTCTCTCGCATCCGTTTTTCCGGGCGCTTCCGTGGGAGCTCGAAACACCGGTCGACGACTGGCGCGAGTACGCCGACCATATCCGTACGGCGCGCGAAATCGCAGCAGCGGGGTGACGGTCCTGGCCGAGCGCACGCGTTGGACCGGGTGGGATCTGCTGCTCATCTACGTCGTGAGCCAGGTCGGGGTGGCCCTGATCATCGCCCTCTCGACCGTGCTCGGATCCCTGGCCGGTGCCGGTTCGCGGGAGCTCGGCAGGCTGGTGCTCCTGCTCGCCTACCTCGTGTCGTCGCCCTTCCTCTTGGGGGTCGAGTGGCTGTGGCTGGCTGCACGGAAGGCGGCCGCGCAGGCGTGGGCGCTGTACCGGTGGCCGGGGCGCGACGCCGTCCTCGTCTGGGGCGTGCTCGGCGGGCTCGGCGTGAAGCTTGCGAGTGACGTGGTCACGTACGTCGAGTCGCGGTTCGTGCCGAGCATCGAGCAGAACAACCCGCTTCTCACCGACCCGTCGGCGTTTCGCGACCCACTCGCCCTCGCCGGCCTCTTCGCGGCCGTGGTCCTGGCCGCACCGCTGGCGGAAGAGCTGTTCTACCGTGGCCTGTTGTTCGAGTGGCTCAGGCCCCGTGGTTTCTGGGTCGCCGCCGTGGTCAGCTCGCTGCTCTTCGCCGCCGCCCACGTCTCGCTCACGCTGATGGTCCCGCTGGCCGTCACCGGTTTCGGCTTCGCGTGGATCTATGCGAAGACGGGCTCGCTCGTCGCGTCCACGGTCGCGCACGCGATGTTCAACGGCGTGGCGCTGGTCGCCACCGTGCTGTCGATCTCATTCTGAAGCGCTCGCCGGCTCGGGCAAAATGGTCGCGGAGGGACGAGCATGACGGCTCCGCCGGCGCTTTCGCCGCGGCTCTCCATGGTAGCCCGCCTGTTGCCGGAGGGCGCGGTCGTGGCGGACGTCGGGACGGACCATGGCCTCCTGCCGGTGCACCTGCTCGCGGCCGGTCGCATCCCGAGGGCGATCGCCACCGACCGGCTCCCGCAGGCGGCCGAGCAGGCGCGACGGCTCGCCGAGCGGCACGGCGTGGCCGGCCTTCTCGACGTCCGTGTGGGCGAGGGGCTGGCGCCGCTCCGGCCGGGCGAGGCGGGCGCGATCGTGCTCGCGGGCATGAGCGGGCGCACGATCGCGCGCGTGATCGACGAGGGCGCAGAGGTCGCGGCGTCCGCAGGGCGGCTTGTCCTTCAACCCGTGCAGGCGCTGCCGTTCATGCGCCGCTGGGCAGTGGCGAGGGGCTGGACGATCGTCGCCGAAGAATTGACCGAAGAGGACGGTCGCTTCTACGCCGCGGTGGCGCTGAGCGGGCCGCCGGCCGGCGAGGCCCGCCTGCCCGCCCACATGCTGGACAAGGCCGTGGCGGAGGGCGTCGGCTTTCCGCCGTCCGTGCCGGCGGAGTACGTCTGGACCGTCGGGCCGCTCCTTTGGCGAGTGCGCCATCCGCTGTTGGCGGCTTCGCTGAGGGCGCGCGCGCGGCGCCACCGGGAGACCGCGATGGCGATCGTCCCGCGCGGCCCCCGCAGCGAGGAGGCCCGCCGGCGCCACCTGGACGCCGCGGCCGCGTTGGAGGAGTTGGCCAATCATGTCCGTGGCGGCACCCGTCGGAAAGATCCTTCAGATCCTTGAACGCGACCTTCTCACGCCGGCTGCGGGCGCCGAAGAGCCGGCCGGGCTCGTGGCCGGGGCACCGGACGCGCCGGCGTCCGGCGTGCTCGTCGCGACGGCCGTGACACCTGCGGTCGTCGCGCATGCGGCCGACCGGGGCGCGGGGCTGATCGTCGCTCGCCGCCCGCTCTGGCGTGGGCCGCTTCGCCACATTCGGTCCGACACGCCGGCAGGGGCTCTCATCGAGGCCATCGTGCGCCATTCCGTCAGCGTATTCGTGGGCGGCTCGGGCCTGGAGGAGGCGGTGCCCGGCCCGGCGGACACCCTCGCCGCCCGTCTCGGCTTGCAGGGCGTGCGCCTGCTGGAGCCGCTGGAGCATGAGCCGCTGTGCAAGCTCGTCGTCTTCGTGCCGCAGGGCCACGAGGACGCGGTGCGCGCCGCCCTGGCGCAGGCCGGCGCCGGTCACATCGGCAACTACGACAGCTGCGCCTTCGAGACGGCCGGCACCGGCACGTTCCGGCCCCTGGAAGGTACGAACCCCTTCATCGGGGCGACGGGGCAAGTCGAGCGCGTGCCAGAGGTGCGCTTGGAGACGATCGTGCCCGAGTCGCGTCGTGACGCGGCGGTCGCGGCCATGCTGGCCGCCCACCCGTACGAGGAAGTGGCGTACGACCTGATCCCGCTGGCGAACGTCGGGCGCGTGCGCCGCGCGCGTGGCCGTGTCGGCGAGCTCTCGCAGGCGATGTCCCTGCGCGCGTTCGTCGAATCGCTGGTGGCCGCGGCCGGAGGTCGGTGGCGCGTGCGGGGCCGGCCGGAGACGCCGGTGCGGCGCGTCGCCGTCTGCACGGGTGGCGGCGATCGCATCGTGGCGGCGGCCGGGGCCGCCGGCGCGGATGTCGTCGTCGGGTATGGTCTGGACGCGGCCTTGGGGTGCGACGACCTGCCGTTGCCCGCCGTGTGCGCGGACGGTTCGACGGCACGACGCCTGCTCGTTTCGGACTGGGTCGCCAGGATTCGCGCGCGGTTGGCCGAAGAAGGCATCGAACTGCCCGTCTGGGCGGAGGCGGAACCCGGCGCGGACGAGTGGTTCGCCGGCAGGCCGGAGGGAGGGTTCCGTTGACCAGCGGAGAGACGGTCGATTTCGCACGGCTCTGGACGCTGCAAGAGGTCGACGCCCGCCTCGACGAGGTCGTCGCGCGCCTTGAGGCCATCGAGAGCGGCCGCATGTGGGCGAAGGCCTCGGAGCGCCGCGCCGAGGCCGCCGCGCGCGTGGAGCGCCTGGAGCGGGACATCCAGGAGTGGGAGAGGCTCCGGCGGGCGGCGGAGCGGGAGCGCCGCGCCGCCGAAGACGAGGCTGCGCGCATGAACGAGCGGTTGTACGGCGGCGCCGTGCGCAGCGCGAAGGAAATCGAGAGCGTGGAGAGGCAGATCGCCGCGGCGCGCGAGCGGGCCGGCCGCCTTGAGACGGAGGAGCTGGAGGCCATGGAGCGCCTCGACCAGCTCCAGGCCCACCTGGCTCGCGCGAAAGAGGCGTTGGTCACCGCCGAGCAGGCGGAGGACGAGGAGCGCCGGACCGCGCTGGGAAACCGCGACGCGCTCGCGGAGGAGGCGCGGGGCCTGCGCGAACGGCGGGATGCCCTTCTGGCGGAGATCGCGGCCGGCGTGCGCGCGGAGTACGAGCGCGCGCGCCGGGCCGGCCGCGGCCAGGCGCTGGCGCGCGTGCACGACGGCGTCTGCCGGGCCTGCGGCGTGGAACTCCCGCGCACCGTGGCGCAGCGGGTGCAGCGCGGGCTTTTGGAGCGGTGCGAACGCTGCCAGCGCATTCTCGCGTCGGGTGGTGAATGACTCGTGATCGATTCCCCGGCCTCGCCGGACGGGCGCTTTCTCGTCCTGCACACGGATGGTGCGGCACGCGGAAACCCGGGTCCCGCGGGCATCGGCGTCGTCATCATCGGCGAAGACGGCCGGACGTTGGAGCGCATCGCCGAGCCGATCGGGGCGACGACGAACAACGTCGCGGAGTACACGGCGCTTCTTCGAGGCCTGCGCCGGGCCAAGGAACTGGGGGCGGACCGCGTCCGCGTCTTTTCCGACAGCGAGCTCATGGTGCGCCAGCTGCTCGGCGTGTATCGGGTCAAGCAGGAGCACCTGCGCCCGCTGTACGACGAGGCCCTGCGTTTGGCGCGCTCGTTCGCCGCGTTCGACATCGTCCACGTGCCGCGGGAGCGCAACCGGGACGCCGACCGGCTCGCAAACGAGGGCATCGACGGCGCCGGCCGCGCCTGACGCGCCGCCGGCGCGAGCGTCGAACGCGACGGCCGGCGGCGCGACGGTTTACAACCTTGCGCGACCGTGCTAGAATGCGGTCTCGTGGGCGCGGTCAATCGGCGTCGCTCCGCAAGTGGATCTTTCGACCCAATCGACGTCGCAGCGCCGATCGTACTCAATTCGCCGCATCGAACGCAGCGCTCGACGCACTTTTTCTTCGCAGCCGACGCCGTCGCACGCTTTGCAGCGAGCATGAACCACGGACGCATCAACCGTCGCCTCAGGCGGTGAGACGCCTTCGATCGCAGCGCCGACGCCTTGGCCGCACCCCATGTCATTCGCACGGATCCAAGCTTGCTTTTTGAGTCGGCCGAACGGTCGCGGGTACAGGGCGGCGACGCCGTACCCGAGGAAAGTCCGAACAGCGCAGGGCAGAGTGCCAGGTAACGCCTGGCGGGGGCGACCCCAGGGAAAGTGCCACAGAAAAGAAGACCGCCTGGACGCGAGCGAACGCTCACGGGCACCCGGTCGGACCCGAACGGGCGGCCCGCGCGTCATCGGGTCCCGTCCAGGCAAGGCTGAAACGGTGCGGTAAGAGCGCACCAGCGGTCGGGCAACCGGCCGGCTTGGCAAACCCCACTCGCTGCAAGACCAAATAGGGGAGGGATGACGCGGCCCGCCGACCTCCCGGGTTGGTCGCTTGAGGCGGCAGGCGACTGCCGTCCCAGATAAATGACCGTTCACGACAGAATTCGGCTTACAGGCCGGCTCGAATGCGCGGCACCCGCGGCAGCGGGTGCCGCTTTCGTGTGTTCGGCGCCGCCGGGCGCCGCAGTGGCCCGTGAAACCCCGGCGCGCGGGGAATGCTCCACCTGCACGGGAGGTGGCACGCTCAATGTCCGGACCGCTGGGCTGGATCGTGGCCTGCGGCCCCCTGGTCCTGGCGGCGCTGACGGCCGTCAACGTTTGGCTTACGAGAGAGATCATCCGCGCGCCCTGGCGGTGCGTGTTCCGGCTGAAATCGTTCGGTCGCGACGGCGATGACTGGGTGGCGGAGATCGAAAACCTCGGACCGGGGCCCGCGACCGGCGTGCGCGTGTGGGTCCCGCTCGCCGGGGCGCGCGGGCGCCGGCCGGCCGCGCGCGCCATGCGGGGGCCCGGGGCCATCGACAGCGACGAGACGCTGCAATACCGGCTGCCGTGCGCCGATGGCCGGGTCGATTGGGGCGGATACCTCACGATCAGCCACCGCACCGTCTGCGGCGAGCGGAGGCGATGCCGCTTGCCCATCGAGGAGCCGGAGAACCGGCCGGTCCGCTCGCCGTCGTCGGGGGCGTCGCCGTGAGCCGGGGACGCGGCGCCGCGCATAGGGGCCGCGCGCCTCGCGCACGCTACGTGCGGACCAGAGCCGACCCGCTCTCCCGCCGGGCCTCATGCCGCCTCGTGCGGCCACATATACGTTCAGACAATCCCGAAGATCGCAAGTCCCGATCCCAGGAAGGGTGCGTGGCGTGGTCGAGGTGCGTCAGGAGATCATCACGACGCCGTGGACGGAGGAGGAGGACCGGCTCCTGAAGGCGGGGATCCGCGAAGGGCTGCCGCTGACCGGCAACTTGACGGCGACGGCCGCCGGCCTGCACCGGCGGTTGCGACGGCGGCCCAGCGCCATCATGCAGCGGGTGAACGCGCTGCGCCGCCTGGATCCGGAGTTTGACCGCTTCATCCGGCGCCACGTCCACCGCGCCGAGGACGGGGCGGGCGCGCCGCGCGCGGACGCCCCTGCGAACCGCAGGGCGGGCCGCAAGCCGGCCGCGGCGGCCGCGGGCGGACCTAAGGGCGCTGGCCGAACGCCGAACCCGGAGCATGTCCCGGCGCCCGGTCCGGAGCCGCCTGTGACGGACGAGGCCGCAGATCGGGATCGAGAGCGTGTTGTCGCGTCCCTTGTGGCGTGGCTGGAAAAGTACGCCGGCGAGTTGCCCGCCGATTCGGGCGAACGCTTAACGGACTGGCTGCGCCGCCATGGAGAGGCGGAGGTGGTGATGGCGCTGGCCGATGCGCTCATGCGTTCGAACGAGCTGATTCTGGACCGGGCGGAGGCGAAGCTTCGGCTGCGTACTGAAGCGGAGGGTCAAGTTGAGGCGGCACACCCGACGGAGGCGCGTCCGCCGGAGGTTCCTGCTCCGCCAGCCGCTGCACGGTCGTGACGAGCTGGTCGATGGACACCGGCTTTTCGAGAACCTCGTCGACGTCCGTCAACGAGCCCCGGGCGAGCATCAGGCTGCCCGTGATGACGCAAATGCGCACACGGTTCCAGCCCCAATCACGCCGGCAGATGCGCGCGACTTCGTCCCCGTTGAGGCCCGGCATGATGAGGTCCAGGACCATGATGTCCGGCTCCGCCGGCGCCTGGCGAACGAACTGACCGCCCGAAGGGAACGTGTGAACTTTGAAGCGTGCCCGTTCCAGGGCGATGGTGAAAATCTGGCGTATGGCCGGTTCGTCGTCGATGACGTACACCATTGTGGACAAGTCGCGCGAGACCCCCGGGACTTAACTATGGAACAACTGGACGTTTTGGACAGTCGAACGGTGTCGAGCAAAGTAATTTTTAGACCCGAAGGAATTCGGGCGCGAGCCGCGAACCCCCTCCTTCTGTGGCATCGCCCACACGTCCGGAAGGAATAGTTCTCCGGAAAAGGGTGGCTGTGCTTGTTCGTCCGAGACGTTTGCGTGCGCAACGTGCAGTGCGTCACCGTGACGGCCACGGCGGCGGAAGCGCTGGCGCTGGTGGAGGAGACGGGGCTTCACTCCATCCCCGTCGTGCAGGACCAGGCGATCGTCGGCGTGATCACGTCCGAGGCGCTCTATCAACACGCCCTCGCGAACCGCTCGCCCGACGAGCCGGTCGGATCGATCATGGGTCCGGCGCCCGATCCGGTCCGCTTCTCGTCTCTCGTGGAAGAGGCGGCGGCACGCATGGTCGGCCAGCCGTACAACTTCTTGCCCGTCGTGGAAGCGGACGGCCGCTTCGCGGCGATCGTCACCCGGGACGCGCTGTTCGCCGAACTCTGCCGCCTGTTCGGGCTCGGCGAGACGAACACGCGGTACACGCTGCTCGTCATCGACCGCCCGGGACAGATCGCCCGCCTGGCCGAGATCGTGTACGAGCACCACGGCAACATCACGCACCTCATCACCCACCGCGCGGATCAACCGGACCGCTACGTCGTCGTCCTGCGCGTTTCCGTGGCGAGCCCGGGCCGTCTTGCGCACGCGTTCGCCATGGCAGGGTTCGGCGTGCTCGATGCCATCAACTTCGAAAACGGGCGGCGGATCGGCTCGGCCCTCGGCCTTCTCGCCGACCCGGACAGCTCGATCGACGACTGATCGCCTGCCGGCGCCGCCTCCGCTATTCCCGGATCTCCGTGTCGAAGCCGCAGCCGTGTTCGAGGATGGGGCCGGCGACGAACTCGCCGTTCACCCACGCGACCATCACCTGTTCGAACTCTTCGGCCGTCGCCGGGTCGACGGCAAACGGGACGCCGGCGACCTCTCCCGCGTAGTCACCGGGATGGACGCGGTCGAACGCGAGCTGCCAGGTGCCGTCCCTGAGCCCCTTGAGCCGTACGGCCTCCTGCCCCTGTGCCTGCAACGCTTCCATGAGCCGCTTCGCCGCATCTCGACTGAGCAAGATGTCCAACGTGGAACACCTCCCTGACTAGCGTACTCCATCCGCGGCCGGCCGCCTCACGACTACCGCGCGCCGCGGATGCGCCAGACGAGGAGAGACCCGAGAAGCCCGGCGGCGAATGCGGTGGCGAAGAGCGCAGGGTAGGCAAGGTCCGGCCGGATGCTCCCGCCCACGGCCAGCGCCCAAGCGCCGATCGCCGGCGCCGCGACCTGCGGCACGATGGACGCGATGCTCCAAAGGCCCAAGTCCTTGGCCGCATGGGCGGCGGAGGGGAGCACGTCCACGGCCAGCGCCCAATCCACGCTGGTGAAGGCGCCGTATCCCAGACCGAAGAGGACCCCGCCGGCAAGCACCAGCGGCCAGCCGTGGACGAACGTGAACATCGCGGCAGTGCTGGCCATGAGGATGCCCGACGCGGCAACGATCGGCTTGCGGCCGAGGCGGTCGGAGGCGGCCCCGGCGGCGATGGCGCTGACCGTCGCGCCCAGGAGCACCGCCAGGCTGACGACGGTCGTCATCTGCACGTATGACGTCGCCGTGACCTCGTCCTTGATGAAGTACTCCAGAAAGACCAGGAGGATGTAGAAGCTCAGCATGACCAGCGCGCGCGTGACGAAGAGCCAGGCGAAGTCGGGGTGGCGGCGCGGATTCACCCAGAACGAGCGCCAGAGCTGCGACCACGGCGGCGCCTCGCCGGTGCGCGCCTCCGGCACCCGCCAGACCGTGACGGCCAGGCACAGCAGCAGGACGAGGGCGATGACCCAATAAAACGCGGACGTCTGGCCCGGTCGCACCAGGACGCCCGCCAGGCCGA
This sequence comes from Clostridia bacterium, assembly GCA_019683875.1. NCBI lineage: Bacteria > Bacillati > Bacillota > Clostridia > Clostridia bacterium. The sequence continues at coordinate 5,952 of JADGHN010000031.1, read as the reverse complement.
CCCCCGCGATGTTGCCCATCATCGTCATGAGCCCCATGTAGCCGGACGCGACGCCGCGTTTGTCCGGCGGCACGAGGTCCGGGATGTACCCCTGGTACGCCGCGCCGGCGACGTTGTTCGCCAGTTGCACGAGGAGGACCGCTGCGAGGAGCGCGCCGAACGAGGGGGCGTACGCCAGGGCCAGCAGCGCCGCGACGTTGCCCAGCGTGCCGGCGACCAGAAACGGCCGGCGCCCCGCCCGCGGGCGAAGCCGGTCGCTCCATGCCCCGGCGAGCGGCTGCACGACCATCGCCACCACCGCGCCCCAGCCGACGGCCAGGCCGAGCGCGCGGGCCTTTTCCGCCTCCGGTACGTATTGCAGGATCTGGGTGGGGATGAGGATCGTCAACAGAGCGCCCCAATGGAAGTTGAGTGCGAACCAGAAGACCGAGAGGCTGAACCAGTCCGGCAGGCGGGTCCGCATGGCGGGCGAGAGGGCCGTCACGACGGATCCTCGCCGGCCTCAGCGCCTGCGCCGTCGCCTCGCCGCGCCAGGTACCGCGCGGGTTCCTTCACGAACGCGTCGCGACAGTACCGGCCGCAAAAGTACAACGTTTCTCCCGCATGCTCCACGACCTCCGCGCCGAGCTCCGCGGCGGTCGCCTCGTCCATGGCCATGCCGCACACCGGACAGCGAACCATCGACGGCCCCCCTTTGCTTCGAAGCTATAGGAGTCGAATGGCTTCGTAAAGCGCGCCGGCGATCACGGCCGTGACGGGGATGGTGACGAACATGGCGATGATGATCTCCGTGGCGATGACCCACCGCACCTGACGCACGTTCTTCGCGCTCCCGACGCCCATGACGCTGGACGCGATCACGTGCGTGGTGCTCACGGGCATCTTGAAGGCGCTGGCCAGGCTGATGATCGTCGCCGCGGCGAACTCCGAGGCGAAACCGTGCACGGGGGCCAGCCGGATCATGCGCACGCCCAGCGTGTGGATGATCCGCCATCCGCCGGCGGCCGTGCCGGCCGCCATGGTGAGCGCCGCGACGATCTTCACCCAGAGCGGGACGTGGAAGGATGGGATCGCGCCGGCCGCCACCAGCGCGATGGTGATGATGCCCATGGACTTTTGCGCGTCGTTCAGGCCGTGGGTGAGCGACATCCACGCGGCGGAGAGGATCTGGAACTTGGAGAACCAGGCGTTGACGCGCGCCGGTGTCCAGTTGCGGAGGAGGATGTACAAGACCGTCATGACGACGAACCCGGCGACGAGGCCGGCTGGCGGGGAGACGAGCAAGGGCAGGAGGACCTGGTGGAAGGCCGTCGGTTCCACCACGCCCCAGCCGTGGGCCGCCACCGCCGCGCCGATGACGCCGCCGATGAGGGCGTGGGACGAACTGGACGGGATGCCGTAGTACCACGTGACGAGATTCCACAGGATCGCCGCGGAGAGGGCGGCCAGCAGGATCGTCAAGGTGACGGACGACGGGCGGACGATCCCCTTGCCGATCGTCGCCGCCACGCCGGTGGACAAGAGCGCTCCGAGGAAGTTCAGCACCCCGGACATGAGCACGGCCTGCCGCGGGGTGAGCACGCGCGTGGACACCGAGGTGGCGATCGCGTTGGCAGTGTCGTGAAAGCCGTTGATGTAACTGAAGGCCAGGGCGGCGAGCACGACGAGCACCACGGTGCCGGTGGCCGTCTCAGGCATGCTTGATGACAATCCTTTCGATGGTGTCGGCCACGTCCTCGCAATGGTCGGAGGCCTCTTCCATGGCCTCGCTGATCTCTTTCAGCTTGAAGACCTCGAGCGCGGAGAGCTTGTCGTTGTGGAAGAGGGAGGCCATGCCCGACCGGTAGTGGCGGTCCATCTCGCTCTCTGCCGCCTTCAGGTCCTGGATCGCGCGCATGAGCTCCGTCTTGTTCAGGTTGCGCAGGTCGGCGATCATCTGGACCAGCGCACCCGTCTCCCGGCAGAGCCCCGCGGCCTGAGCCTCGATCTCGGGGATCAGCCGTTCGATGGAATACAGCTCGATGCGGTCGGCGACGCCTTCGATGACGTCCAGGATGAATTCCATTCCCGACGCGATCGCGTAGATGTCCTCGCGGTCGAGCGGCGTGATGAACGAGCGGTTGAGCTCGTCGATGATCTCGCGCTCGATGCCGTCGCCCTCCTGCTCCACCTGGCGCACCTTCTCCGACCACTGCTTGCGCTCCGTGGTGGCGGAGAAGTGCTCGACGACGCTGCGAAGGGCCTCGGCGCCCCGGTGGACCGCCTCGGCCTGGCGCGCGAGCAGGTCGTAGAACCGGCTGCGCTTCGTCGAGATGAACACGCCTGTCCCCCCTCAAACTATCCTCCCACATCTTACAGGGGTCGCACCGTTTCTCAAGGCCCGATGGCGTGGCTTCGGCCGGCGGGGCGGCCGTTCTAGGCCGGTGCGCGACGCCATACCGTTCTAGCGTGCGGAGGGGGTCAAGGGCGTGCGGGCGCGCCGCTGGACGGCGATCGTTGCCGTGTTCGTGTCGCTCCTGCCGGGGTGTGGCCGCGGACCGGCGGCGGCGGCCGGTTCGCCCGCGTGCGGTGAAGGCCAGCCGGCGCCTGTGGTGGCCGCGATCCCGGCGTTCGCGGAACGGTGGCGCGAGGTGTTCGGGCGGATGCTCGCCGCCGCCGAGGAGCCGTCGCCGAAGGATCGTCTTCTGGTGATCGACCTGAACGAGCGGACGATCACCCTGTACGTCAAGGGCCAGAAGGTGAAGAAATATCCGGTCGCCATCGGCACGGAGGAGGATCCGTCGCCCGTGGGCGAGTTCCGCGTGGTGCACAAGGACCGCGACTGGGGCGACGGCTTCGGGCCGCGCTGGATGGGCCTCGACGTACCGTGGGGCATCTACGGAATTCATGGGACGAACAAGCCGTGGTCGATCGGCACGAGGGCGAGCCACGGTTGCTTCCGCATGTTCAACGAGAACGTCATCGAGCTGTTCCCGCTCGTCCCGCTCGGCACGCCGGTCAACATCATCGGCCCGGAACCCGAGGTCATCCCGCGCGACCTCTTCGAGCCCGGCGAAAGCGGCCAGGACGTCGTCGTCCTGCAGTTCCGCCTGCGGCAGGCCGGCTACGATGTCGGCCGCGCGGACGGCCGGTACGGGACGAAGATGGTCGAAGCGGTCCGGCAGGTCGAGGCGTTCTACGGATTGCCCGTCGACGGCGAAGCCGGCCGAGACCTGCAATGGCTGGTGGGATTGCGCCACGAGGGTGAGCGAGAGCGATGAGGCGCTGGTTTCGAAAGCCGAGCAACGCGTGGATTGCGGGGGTGGCCGGGACGCTCCTCGTCGCGGCGGTCGCCGCGTACGGGGTCCTCGTCTGGTGGCCCGCGCAGCCGGGCTACTCCGGGGAGCGGCCGGCGTTCCGCCCGGTCGCGCTGAACCCGAAGGGCGCGTACAAGGTCACGCTCTGGGACGTCGACAAGCCCGTCCCGGGCGCCCCGTACCGGGACCGCGTGGCTGCCTGGGCGGCCGCGTACCACAAGGCGCATCCGAACATCACCGTCGACGTGCGGATCCTTCCGCCGGCCGAGGCGCAGGCGACCCTGGACGCCGCCCTCGCCCGCGGGCGCGGACCGGACGTCTTCGCTGCGCCATACGACTGGGCGCCGCTCACGACGGCTTGGCGCGTGCCGCTCGAGCCGTATTTCCGCTCGGGTGAGTCGGACCGGAGGCAGGGCGTCATCGACCCGAAGGCCTGGACCGGCGCCGGCCTCGCCGCGCTGCGCGACGCCCGCGGGCTGGCCGCCTTCCCGCGGTGGCTGGCCTTCTGGTGGTGGGTGGTCGACGCCGATCGGCTCAAGGACGATGGGGGCGCGCCCGGTCCGGACGACCTGCTCGGCGCCATGAAGAAGAACGCCGAACTCTGGTGGCGGATGAACCACGACGCCCTCGTCATGGACGCGGGAGGCGAGCGGGCGGCGCTTGAGATGTTCGCGGCGGCCGGCCCGGACGCCCGCGCCTGGGCGCGCGTGGCCGCTGCGCTCGACGAGTTGGCCGCGGCGCAGGCGCTTCCGTCCGTCGATGCGGGAGCGGAGGAGACGGCGCTGTTCCGCTTCGTGAAGCGGCAGGCCGTCGTGATCGGCGGGCTGACGCCGCCATCCTTGAGCCAGGTGATGCGCCGCCTGCCGTGGGCGGCGCCCGCGCCGCCTCCCGGCGGCGGCGAGCCGCGGCCGGTGCTGGGCGTGGCCGGCGTGTACGTCTTCTACCAAAAGCCGTACCAGGGTGCGGCGCACACGCAGGCAGCCGTGCAGGTCGCTCGCGACTACAGCCTCTGGCGGGACAGCCAGGTGGAGGCGGCGCTGGGGATGGTGCCCGCGGGACGGGAGGGCGCCGCCGCATGGCAGGCGCAGGCGCCGAAAGCGTGGGCGTCGGCCGTCGGCTGGGCGCTGCAATCGGCGAGCGCCGGCCGCTTCGTGCCGTTCCCGCCCCGGTGGGACGCGCCCACGCGCGCCGCGTGGGAGGTCGTCCGTCCAGCCGTGGGTGGCCTCGTCCGAAACGAGGACGTCCGCCTGAGTGACGCGGTCCGCAGGGCGTGGGGCCATTCCCGCTGATCCGCGGTCCCTTGGGAGGAATGGCCGGCCCCTTGGCGAAGGATACGAACATTCGTTCGCGAAAGGGGCTCGCCACGTTGGACGATCGACACCATCGCTCACCGGATTCGAGCGGCACGGGGGCTGGAGGGCCGCGGCGTCAGGGGCGCTCGCCCCAGGGGCCGGCTCGGCTCGCCGTGAGCCGCGCCCCGTCGTTCTGGGGTGACGTCGCCGTCGCCTGGACGGAGCGCGGCGTGGCCGGCGTCGCATGGGCTGCGGACGAGGCCGAGATGATCGCCGGCGCCGCAGCGCGCCTGCGCCGCGCGGGCAGGGGAGAGGCGGTCGTGGAACGGGTGGAATCGTGGCCGGAAGAGCGCCTGCCGGGCCTGCGGGCGGCGTTGCGGCTCGGCGAGGCGTGGTCCGGCCCGTACGACGAGGACGGGTGCCCGTCGTTCTACCGCGCGGTGTGGGCCGCCTGCCGGCGAATCCCGAAGGGCGAGGTGCGCAGCTACGGCTGGCTCGCTCGGGAGGCCGGGCGGCCGGGCGCCGTGCGTGCGGCAGGCGGCGCGATGGCCGCCAATCCGTTCATGCTGATCACGCCCTGTCACCGCGTCGTGCCGGCGGACCTCCGCATCGGCCAGTACGGCGGCGGCGGGCCGCAGGTGAAGCTGCGGCTCCTCGAGCTGGAGGGGGTGGACGTGTCCTCGTTCCGCGCCGTGGGGGTCGCGCTGGCGTACGGGCACTGAACCGTTGGCTGCCGCGTACGCTATCGGCGAGATGACACGGAGACTGCTGCCGCTGGACGAGTACCACATCCGCCTGTGGACGGGACATTTTCACTTCTACATGTCCCTTCCGCTTGAGCGGCGCGCGGCCTACCGGAGGCTCATGAAGCTCTACCTGCCCATGCTGCGCACGATCGACTCGGAAGTCGAGCTCCACGTGACCTACGAGAACCAGGACCAGGAATGGTACCGGCGGCGGGCGGAGGACATCATCCCGGACATTCCTGGAGAGCGGGCCCTCGCCGTCGCCAGGGACACCGCGTACTACATGCGGTATCGGGAACTGCGCAGGGGGCGCCCGCGCCCGCGGCGACACCACCCGTCCACGGTCTGACGGTCGGAGTGCGGCCGGGAGGCGGGCACGCGCCGTCTTTGCCGCCGGGCCTGGCGGCGCGGCGGGGCCGCACGCCACCGCGCTGCGAGCCCGCGGCGGACCGCGCGGCCCCTGCGGCCCTCGCCGGCCGCGGAAAACGCGGCGCGACGCGGACCGCTTTAGACCGGCCGAGTCACGACTTGCGGTAGGCCTCCACCAGAAGCTGGGCCACTTCGGGGCGGGAGAATTCGGGGGGCGGGCACTCGCCGCGGGACAGCATCTCCCTCACG
>JADGHN010000030.1 GCA_019683875.1 Clostridia bacterium | reverse complement strand
TTTGGGGCCCCGGGGGATTTTTTTTGGGGGGGGGGGGGCGCCTCGGGGGGGGGCGGGGGGCCCCCCCCGCTGCTGTTCCTGCGCGAGGAAGGCAGCATGCGCCACCGCGACCAATGATTTCGGGGGTGTCCAATGGACGTCGTCCTGGAACTGAGGGGCATCACGAAGCGGTTCCCCGGCGTCGTCGCAAATGATGGCGTGGACCTCGACCTGCGCCGCGGCGAGATCCATGCCGTCCTCGGCGAGAACGGCGCGGGCAAGTCGACGATCATGAAGATCGTGTCGGGGCTTTACGCTCCGGACGAGGGTTCGATCGTGCTGGAGGGGCGACCGGTCCGTTTCGCCGGACCGCGGGAGGCCATCGCCGCCGGCATCGGCATGGTCCACCAGCACTTCATGCTGATCCCCGTGATGACGGTCGCCGAGAACATCGTGCTCGGCAAGGAGCCCGCGCGGGGCTTCTCGCTGGATATCCGCAGGGCGCGGGAGGAAGTCCGCGAGCTTTCGGCGCGCTACGGCCTGGACATCGATCCGGACCGGCTTGTGGGCGAGCTCAGCGTCGGGCTGCAGCAGCGCGTGGAAATTTTGAAGGCATTCTACCGCGGCGCGAACATTCTGATTCTCGACGAGCCGACCGCCATGCTCACCCCGCAGGAGTCGCGGGAGTTGTTCCGCATCATGCGCGACCTCGCCCGTTCGGGCGTGTCGATCTTCTTCATCTCGCACAAGCTCGACGAGGTCATGGAGGTGGCTGACCGCGTCAGCGTCATGCGCCAGGGCAAGCGGGTGGCGACGCTGCCGGCTTCGGAGACGTCGCCCCAGCAGTTGGCGGAACTGATGGTCGGCCGGTCCGTGCTGCTGCGCGTCGAGCGCGGCGAGCACCGTCCCGGCGAGGCGGTGCTCACGGTCGAGGGGGTCAGCCGTTCGGCGCGAGGCGGGCGCGTGGCGCTGTCGGACGTCTCGTTCGAGGTGCGGGCGGGCGAGATCTTCGGCCTCGCCGGCGTGGAGGGGAACGGACAGCAGGAACTGGTCGAGATCGTCGCCGGCCTGCTGAAGCCGGACGGCGGCACGGTGCGCCTGGCCGGTGAGGACGTGACCGGACGGTCCCCGCGCCGCCTGTTCGAGATGGGCGTGGCGTACATCCCGCCGGACCGGCAGGCGGAGGGGCTCGTCCTCGGCCTCACCGTGGCGGAGAACTTCGCGCTGAAGGACTATTATCGTGCGCCCATGGCGCGGCGGGGCCTCATCGACGCGAAACGCCTCGCGGAACGCGCGCGCTCTCTCGTCTCGGAGTATGACGTGCGCCCGGCGAATCCGGCGGCATTCGCGCGGACGCTCTCCGGCGGCAACCAGCAGAAGGTCATCCTGGGCCGCGAGGTCTCTTCGAACCCGCGGCTGCTCATCGCCGCCCAGCCGACGCGCGGTCTGGACGTCGGCGCCATCGAGTTCGTGCACCGGCGCCTGCTGGCGCTGCGAGACGCCGGCGCGGCCGTGCTGCTCTCCTCCCTGGAGCTGGACGAGATCCTGTCGCTTTCCGACCGGATCGGCGTGATGTACAACGGCCGCCTGGTCGCCGTTCTCGACGCCGACGAGGCGACGCGCGAGTCGGTCGGCCTCCTGATGACGGGCGCCGCGCGCACGGCCCAAGGCGCGGCGACCGCTGGCGCGGAGGAGGTGCGGGCATGAGCTCCGATCGCGCGATGGCCCTCGTCGTCCCGGTGCTGTCGGTTCTGCTCTCGTTCGTCGTCGGGGGCATCATCGTCGTCGTCAGCGGCCACGATCCTTTGGCAGCGTACGTCGCGCTCCTGCACGGGGCTTTCGGCAACGTCTTCAACCTGGCGAACACCCTGACGGTCGCCGTGCCGTTGATGCTCGCCGGCCTGGGCGTCGCCTTCACGTTCCGCGCGGGCCTCTTCAACATCGGCGCGGAAGGCCAATATTGGGTTGGTTCCATCGCGTCCGCATGGGTGGGGTACGCCGTGCACGGCCTGCCGGTTTACGTCCACCTTCCACTGGCCCTCCTGGCCGGCGTGCTCGCCGGGGCTCTTTGGGCGGCGCTCATCCCGGGCGTGCTCAAGGCCTGGACGGGCGCCCACGAAGTGATCACGACGATGATGATGTCGTACATCGCCATCAACCTCGCGCGCTACCTCATCGAAGGCGGGCCGATGATGGCGCCCGGCTACACGCCGCAATCGCCCGCCGTGCTGCCGACGGCGACGTTGCCCGCCCTCATCCCGGGCACGCAGCTCAGCTGGGGCCTGGTCTTGGCCGTTCTGACCGCCGCGGTCGTCTGGTACGTGCTGTACCGCACCACGTTCGGCTTCGAGGTGCGGGCGGCCGGCCTCAACGGCCGCGCCGCGCGCTACGCGGGCATGCACGTGGCGCGCATCATCGTGCTCGCCATGTTCGTGAGCGGGGCGCTGGCCGGATTGGCGGGCGCCGTGCAGACGCTCGGCGTCAACCACCGCCTGTTCGACGCCTTCAACGCGGGTTACGGCTACACGGCGATCGTGGTCGCGCTTCTCGGCAAGAACAACCCGTGGGGCGTGCTCGCGGCCGCCGTGCTGTTCGGCGCCCTGAACGCCGGCGCCTCGGCGATGCAGATGCAGGCCGGCGTGCCGGCGCACCTCGTGGACGTCGTGCAGGGCATGATCATCTTCTTCGTCGCCGTCGACGGCATCATCCGCAGCGTCCTGCGATGGACCCGGAAGGAGGCCGCGCAAGCGTGAACTGGTCCGACGTGATCAACGCGCAGCTCTGGATCACCGCGCTCTCGTCCGCCACCCCGCTGGCGCTCGCGGCGTTGGGAGGCACGTTCAGCGAGCGCACGGGCGTCGTGAACATCGCCATGGAAGGCATGATGCTGACCGGCGCGTTCATCGCCGTCCTCGTCTCGGCGACGCTGCACAGCGCAGCGCTCGGCCTTCTGGCGGCGATCCTTTCGGGCATGGCGATGGCGGTGCTCTTCGCCTGGGGCACCATCCGCTTCAAGGCGGACCAGGTCGTCGTCGGCATGGCGATCAACGTGCTGGCGGCCGGCCTCACCGGCTACCTTTTGAACGCCATCTACGGCTTCACCGGCACCCCGCCGGACACGCCGCGGCTGCCGAACGTCACCATCCCGGGGCTCGCGTCCATCCCGGGCATCGGCCCGGTGCTGGGGCATCAGAACGTGCTGGTGTACGTCATGCTGCTCCTCGTGCCGGTCTCGCACTACTTCCTCTTCCGAACGCCGCTGGGCTTGCGCATGAGGGCCGTGGGGGAACACCCCCAAGCGGCCGACACGGCCGGCATCGACGTCAACCGGTTGCGCTTCCTGGGGGTGCTGATCTCGGGGGCGCTTTCGGGCATGGCGGGCGCCTACATCTCGATCGGCATCCTGAACGCGTTCAATGTCAATATGACGAACGGGCGCGGCTACATCGCGCTCGCCGCGATGATCTTCGGCAACTGGAAGCCGGTCGGGGCGTTCCTCGCCGCGGCGCTCTTCGGGCTGGCGAACGCCCTGGCGTTCAACCTCCAGGGCGTGGAGGCCTGGCACATCTCGAAGGACTTCGTGCTCATGATCCCGTACGCGCTGACGATCCTCGCGCTGGCGGGCATCGTCCGGCGCACGACGCCGCCGGCGGCCGACGGCATCCCATACGACCCGCACCACTGAGGGCGGGGGTGCGGTGCCCGCACCACTGAGGAGGGTCGGGCTGGATCCTCGTCGATCGGATCACGGGCCGCGGCGCTTGCTGGTGCAGAACGAAGCGGGGGGCTGCGCGCATCGAGATCGCCTTCCGACGGCTTGAACTTGAGGATCTGCCGTTGATGCACCGCTGGTTGAACACGCCGCTCCTCGTCGACGTGTGGAACCACTGGCGCAACGTGACGCTCGAAGAGGTCCGTGCCAAGTCGAGCCGGTGCGCCTCATGATGCTTGAACGATCCGACTTCGTCCGCGTCGTGCCGGCCGAGGATCGCCATGCGCTCCAGCTGGTCGGCCTCTCGCGGGAGTTCGCGTCGGAGCAGCCGTGGGCCGCCACGATCCCGATCGGGCAGATCCACACGGTCGAGGCCGCGCGGCAGCGCCTGTTCGGGCCCGATGTGGTCGTCGCCCTCATGGCCGAGACGCTGGACGGGACCGCCGTCGGATATATCGGGGTGTCGCGTTTCTTCGCGGACGGGGATGCCCATTACGAGGCGTCCATCCTTGTGGGTCGAGACTGGCGAACGAAGGGTGTCGGCCGCGCGCTGGTGGACGAGGCGTTTCTCCGCCTCCCCCCAGGGATCTGTGTGGAGGCGTGGCGGCGGCGTGCTGATTCCCAGCGACGTGACCGAACCGTTCCAGCCCCTCTGGCGCGACGACGCGGCCGCCGCGGTCGTCGGCAATCCGGCCGCGTACGGGCAAGTCTTTAACATCGCCGGGCCCGAGATCTTCACGTTGACGGAGTGGCTTGGCCTGCTTGCACAGGCTTTGGGCCGTCCGGCGCCGCTGATTGTGCAGCTTCCGCTGGACGAGATCCGGAGGATCGCGGGTTTCGAATACAAGTTGCCGCTGCCCATGCGGCCGCTGCTGGACATTCGAAAGGCGCAGGCCATCTTGGACTTCCGTCCGACGCCGGCCGAACGATGGCTGCCCGAAACGGTGGCGTGGTGGCGAGACTCCGGCCTGCAGTCGCATTTCTGGGAACACCGCCCCTTGGAGATCGAGGCGATCCGTCGCATCGTCACGGCTCTCGGCGTGTCGGATCGGAGGCCATAGGGCATCCGCGCCCAAGCACACGGGAGTCAGGACCCTCCCCACTGGAACGAGCCGCCGTGCGCTCTGACGATCTTGTTGAGCAAGATGGGGGCGGTACATGGGTGGTTCCGTGCGGGCTATGCCAATCTACGGGCGGGTTCCGCTTCGTGCAGTGGACGGGATGTTTCCGGGTCGGAGTGAGTATTGACTAACTCCATCGGTTTGGATACCCTAACCTCGAACTCCGAGTCGGGAACTCGGAATTGGGAAGGGTGTCGTTGTTGCTGAAGCGTCGCGTCGCGGTTGCCCTGTCCATAAGCCTGCTTCTGGGGTTCTCCGTCGTGCTCGCCGCCATCCTCTGGCAGGCCGTCACCGCAGGGGGGAACCCTGATCCCACCGACCCGTCACTGAGCCCGTTCGCAGCCATCCTCGACACCGGCATCCTTGTATTTCGCGAGGGCTTGGAGGCGATCTTGGTCCTGGCGGCCATTACGGCCAGTCTCGTGCGGAGGCGCCCCGAGTTTTGGCGCCCGGTCGGCTTCGGGGCAGGGCTGGCGTTTGCGGCGACTCTCGTCACGTGGCTCATCGTCGTGGCCATCATTTCGGGAATCCACGCACCCGAACTCGACATTCAGGCGGCGACCGGACTCCTGGCCATCGTCGTGCTGCTCATCGTGATGAATTGGTTCTTCCACCGGGTGTACTTCACAGGGTGGATGTCCTATCACGGCCGCAAGCAACGTGAGGTCGTGCAGGCGGCGGGCGGTAATGTGGGGTTGGCCTTCAAGGGACTGGCGCTTCTCGGTTTCTCCGCGGTATACCGAGAGGGCTTCGAGATCGTGTTGTTCCTGCAAAGTGTGCGTCTGCGCGTTGGGATTGAGGCGGTGCTGTATGGCACGCTGATCGGGTTGGCCTTGACGGCCATCGTCGCCGTCCTCACCTTTGTCGCGCACAGGCGGCTTCCGTACCAGAGCATGCTGGTCTTCACCGGGATCATGCTCGGAGTGGTGTTGCTCGTTATGGTCGGGGAGAGTGTCCAGGAGATGCAGCTGGCCGGTTGGGTCCCATCGACGGATCTCTCGATCCCCATTCCGGCGTGGCTCGGAGTCTGGCTCGCCATCTTCCCCACAGCCGAGAGCCTCACAACACAAGCACTGGCGGCGTTGTTCGTCATTGGGTCATTCGTGATTACGGAGTTCAGGAAGCGGCAGGCCGTTCGTGGCGCGGACGCCTAGAGCCGCAGCGAGCTGGACCTAACCACGCGAGCGGCTGCGTGGCGTCGTCGATACGAGTGCGCGTGGCAACGCCAGCGAAGGGCACGAGGTCCAAGGGGAAAGAGGCGGCTCTCGCCGCCTTTTTTCATTGGTAGGTCGCTCTTCGAGTGGGCCGGAGGGTGCTGGCCTCAGGGGGCCTTGTTCTCGAATGAGTTGCCTTCGAATCACTGTCGTCTCAACGCCATTGGTCTCAGGTTATCCGAGTACAGCCTTGTTCTCGCGCTCGTCGTAATCGTCCTCATCGGCGCGTTGTCGACGCTCGGCGGAGCCCTGAACAGCCGGCTGCTCGACATCGTCGACCAGTTGAATCAGGCGGGCCGGTGAGGTGCGGAGGATCGGAGGCAGGCAGCGCGGCCGTGGAGTTCACCCTGGTCTTCGGCTTCATGCTGACGGTCTTCTTCGCGATGCTGGAGTTCGGCCTGGCCTTGGACGAGCAGCTGGCCCTGGCTGCGGCGGCCCGGTCGGGCGCCCGCCTCGCGGCCGTGGAAGGTGGAGCGACGGACCACGTCTTCGACACGATCGCGCATGACCTTCGCGGATTCGGCGTCGAACCCGGTGACGTCGCCGTGCGCATCACGCCGCACCAGGCCATCTACGGCACCCCCGTGACCGTGGAGCTGTCGGCCCGCTACACGCTGCGAACGCCCGTCGCGAGGGCCTTGGGGATCGAGGAGCTGAGCCTGAGGGCGCAGGCCACGTCGCGCAGCGAAAAGCTCGCGACCCCCGGGTCGTGAGTCGGTGCAGACCGAGAGGAGGTGATGTCGATGTCGCCCGATCGACGCCGTCATGCCGGTCAAGCAGTGGTGGCATGGGTCTTGATGGTTCCGCTCGCCCTGACGTTGCTCGGCTCCGTCGCGGATATCGGTCTCGCGCTCTGGGCGCAGCTCCAGTTCCGGCAGGCCTGTGATCTTGCTGCGCTCGCGGCGGCGCAGGACATCGACTTGGTACGGCTCGCGCACGGGGAACGCTGGTTGGTCACGGCCCAGGCCGAGCAGGACGCCCGCGCGTACGTGAACGCCAATCTGTCAAGCGATCCGCGGTTGACCGGGCGCTACCGGGTCGACGTGCGCGTTCTCAACGCATCGCCGTCGGCTCCGCTGCGGCACCCCTGGTCCGGTCGAGAACTCGCCGATCCGACGGTCGCGGTGCGCGTTTCGGGCGAGATACCGACATTGTTTCTAAGACCCATACTGCCGTCGATCACCGTTTCCGCCGCCGCGGACGCGAGCGTTTTGGCGCATCCGTAGCAGGCATTCGCGAAGGGGGGGCGAATAGACAGCAGCAGGCCGAGCGGACGTCCCACCGAAGGCCTGTCAAGGGTGGGAATTTCGCCGAGCGCGGCAAACTGGCCGGAGTGGGATACGGAGCGGCAGGCGTCTCGGCCAGAGGCGAGGACCGGCATGGTCCTCGCCTTCCGTCTTGTTACAATCAGTAGGGTTTGCCCGTAGGGGCACGCGAGGGGAGGCCGGGGCGGCGTGTTGCGACGCACCCCTTTGTACGATTGGCACGTGGAGAACGGCGCCCGCATGGTCGAGTTCGCCGGGTGGGAGATGCCCGTGCAATACACGGGCGTCGTCGAGGAGCACAATGCCGTGCGCAACGCCGTCGGCGTCTTCGATGTCTCCCACATGGGCGAGATCCGCGTGCGCGGGCGCGGCGCGCTGGCGTTTCTGCAGAACCTGGTCACGAATGACGTGGCGCGACTGGTACCAGGCCAGGCGCTCTACACCCCGATGTGCCGCGAGGACGGCGGCACGCTCGACGACCTGTTGATCTACCGTCTCGGCGAGGACGATTACCTCGCGGTGGTCAACGCCGCCAATACGGAGCGCGACCTCGCGTGGTTCCGCGCGCACGAGGGCGATGACCTCGAACTGGCCGACGAGACCGAACGCTGGGCGCTCTTCGCGGTGCAGGGTCCCAAGGCGGCGGCCGCCCTGCAGGACCTCGTCGACATCGACCTCGACACCCTTGCGTACTACCGCTGCGCCGTGGATGTCGCCGTCGCCGGCGCGCCCGGAGCGATCGTCGCCCGAACGGGCTACACGGGCGAGGACGGGTTCGAGTGCTACGTCCCCGCCCAGAATGCCGTCCACGTGTGGACGTCCATCGTATCCCGCGTGCAGGATCTGGGCGGGCGAACGTGCGGCCTCGGCGCGCGGGACACGCTGCGCCTCGAGGCGGCGCTGCCGCTCTACGGGCACGAGTTGACCGAGTCCATCAATCCGTTGGAGGCGCGTCTCGGCCCGTTCGTCAAGCTCGACAAGGGCCCCTTCATCGGCCGCGAAGCCCTCGCCGCCGTGCGCGCGGCCGGGCCGCGTAGGAGGCTGGTCGGATTGCGCCTCCTTGAGCGCGGCATCCCGCGCGCCGGCTACCCGGTCTTCCGGGAACAGGACGGGGCGCCGGCGGAGACGCCCTGCGGCCACGTGACGAGCGGCACGTTCGCGCCCTTCCTCGGCCAGCCGATCGCCCTGGCGCTGGTAGGAGGCGGCGCCGTCGCCGGCGAACGCATGGCCGTGGAGATCCGCGGCCGCAAGGTGCCCGCGGAGGTTGTCCGGCTCCCGTTCTACCGGCGCGCCGCGCGGTCGCCGGGCACGAACTGAGCGGTGCGGCCTGCGAACGCGTGGCGGCGTCGGGCTGCGACCGCGCAAACGCAGGGACTTTTCGGAGAAACGCAGGAACGGAGGCATGGCCGTTGGAGTTTCCGCTTGACCTGAAGTACACCACCGAACACGAGTGGGTCCGCGTCCGGGACGAGGTCGCCGTCGTGGGCATCACCGAATACGCCCAGAGCGAGCTCGGTGACGTCGTCTTCGTGGAGCTGCCGGAAGTGGGCGCCCGTGTCAAGAAGGGCGCCGCGTTCGGCGTCGTGGAGAGCGTCAAGAGCGTGTCCGACCTCTTCGCTCCGGTGTCCGGAGAGGTGGTCAACGTGAACCGAGCGCTGGCCGACCACCCGGAGAAGGTGAACGAAGACCCGTACGGGGACGGTTGGATGATCGAGATCCGGATGGACGATCCGACCGAGCTCGACGACCTGCTCGATGCCTCCGCGTACGCAGCCAGGGTGCAGTGACGATGGTGTACGCTCCGCACACGGACGAAGACCGTCAGGCGATGTTGGCCGCCCTCGGCCTGTCTTCGGTCGAGGAGCTGTTCCGCGACATCCCCGAGGAAGTGCGCCTCCGGCGGCCGCTGCGGATCCCTGAGGGCGAGAGCGAGGCGGGACTGCGCCGCCTTCTGGGCGGGCTGGCCCGTCGCAACGCGTCCGCCGACCGATACGTCTGCTTCATCGGCGGCGGCGTGTACGATCACTACATCCCCGCCGCGATCCCGCCGCTCCTGTCCAGGGGCGAGTTCCTGACCGCCTACACGCCGTACCAGCCTGAGGTGAGCCAGGGCACGCTGCAGTCCATCCTGGAGTTCCAGACGATGATCTGCGCCCTGACGGGCATGGACGTGGCGAACGCCTCCATGTACGACGGCGCGTCGGCCGCGGCGGAGGCCGCGCTGATGGCCGTGGACGTGTCCGGCCGCGACCGGCTCCTCGTGCCGCGCACCGTCTCGCCGGACGTGCGCGAGACCGTGCGCACCTACCTCTCCGGGCGGGGGTATGGCCTGGATGAGATCGACGTCGCGGAGGGGCTCCTCGCCCCGCAGCGACTCGCTGAGGCGCTCACGGACCGGCACGCGGCGGTGATCGTCGGCTACCCGAACTTCTTCGGCGTCGTCGAGGACCTGGCCGGCCTGGTGCGCGTCGCGCACGAGCGGGGGGTGCTCGTCATCGCCTACTGCGACCCGATCGCCCTGGGCTTGTTCGAGAGCCCCGGCGCGCTGGGGGCCGACATCGTCGTCGGCGATGGCCAGGCGCTGGGCAACCCGATGAACTTCGGCGGACCCTCGTTCGGCTTCTTCGCCGCCCGCGAGGCCTTCCTCCGCCGCATGCCGGGACGCATCGCGGGGCGCACCGTGGACCGGGACGGCACGCCGGGCTGCGTGCTGACGTTGCAGACGCGGGAGCAGCACATTCGCCGCGCCCGGGCGACCTCGAACATCTGCACGAACAACGCGCTGAACGCGCTGGCGGCGACGATCTACCTCTCGCTGCTCGGCCCGCAGGGGCTGCGCGAGGTGGCGGAGGCGTGCCTGCAGAACGCCCACTACGCCGCGGAGCGCCTGGAAGCGGCGGGCGCCCGGCTCGCCTTCCGCGCGCCGTTCTTCAAGGAATTCCTCGTGGAATTGCCCTGCCCGCCGGAGGACGTGATCCGCCTCGGGCTGCAGCGGGGCATCCTCGCCGGCCGCCGGGTGAGCCGCGAGTACCCGAACCTGGACCGGCACCTGCTCGTCGCCGTGACGGAGCAGCGCACGCGCGAGGAGATCGACGCGCTGGCCGGCTTGGTGGAGGAGGCGATTCGATGAGCGAAGGTCAGGACCGGCTCACCGGAGCGCGGGGGCTGGTGGGCCTGCCCGAGCCGACGATCTACGACCGCAGCCGCCCCGGCCGGCGGGGCGTGCGCCCGCCGCGTCCGGACGTGCCCGTGCGGCCGCTGGAGGCGCTCGCGGAGGGGGCGCCGCTGCGCAAGGATCCTCCGCTCCTGCCGGAAGTGAGCGAGCACCAGGTCGTGCGCCACTACACGCGGCTGTCGCAGTTGAACTACGCCGTGGACACGGGGTTTTACCCGCTCGGCTCCTGCACGATGAAGTACAACCCGCGCATCAATGAGGAGATGGCGGGCCTGCCGGGGTTCGCGCACCTCCATCCGGCCGTTCCGGAGGAGGCCGCGCAGGGTGCGCTCCAGCTCATGTGGGAGCTGGAGCAGTACCTCGCCGAGATCGCCGGCATGGCACGCGTCAGCCTGCAGCCGGCCGCCGGCGCGCAGGGCGAGCTGTGCGGGATGCTGATCATCCGGGCATATCACGAGTCCCGGGGCGAGCGCCGGCGCAAGGTGCTCGTGCCGGACTCGGCGCACGGAACGAATCCGGCGACGGCCGCGATGATCGGCTTCGACGTCGTCGAGGTCGCGTCGGACGCCCGCGGCGGGGTGGACCTGGATGACCTGTCCCGTCACCTCGACGGGGACGTGGCGGCCCTCATGCTGACGAACCCGAACACGCTCGGCCTGTTCGACGAGAACATCGTCGAGATCGCGAAACGCGTCCACGCCGTCGGGGGGCTGCTCTACTACGACGGCGCGAACGCCAACGCCATTATGGGCGTGTCGCGTCCGGGCGACATGGGTTTCGACGTCGTCCACTTCAACCTGCACAAGACGTTCTCCACGCCGCACGGCATGGGCGGGCCCGGCTCGGGCCCCGTGGGCGTGAAGGAGGCGCTCGTGCCCTTCCTGCCGGTGCCGCTCGTGGAGCGCAAGGGCGACCGCTTCACGCTCGACTACGACCGTCCGCAGTCGATCGGCCGGCTGCGCTCCTCGTACGGCAACTTCGGCGTGCTCGTCCGCGCCTACACGTACATCCGCGCGCTCGGCGCCGAGGGGCTGCGCCGCGTCAGCGAGGACGCGGTGCTGAACGCGAACTACCTCCTGCACCTCCTGCGCGAGGACTTCGCGGTGCCGTTCGACCGGCTCTGCATGCACGAGTTCGTCGTCTCGGCGACGCCCGTCAAGCAGCGCACGGGCGTGCGGGCGCTGGACATCGCCAAGCGGCTGCTCGACTATGGATACCACTCGCCGACCGTGTACTTCCCGCTCATCGTCGACGAGGCCATGATGATCGAGCCGACCGAGACCGAGACGAAGGAGACGCTGGACGACTTCGCCCGGGCGCTGAAGGCGATCGTCGCCGAAGCCGAGGAGAACCCCGAGACGCTCCGCCAGGCGCCCACGCGGACGCCGGTCCGCCGCCTGGACGAAGCCGGCGCCGCGCGCCGTCCCGTCGTCCGCATCGACCGTCCGTAAGAGAGGAGCGGACCGCATGCCCGCCTTCGACATGCCAGACCTGCGCGCGATCGACCCGGAGATCGCGCGCCTGATCGACGCGGAAGCCGCCCGGCAGGAATCGCACCTGGAGCTCATCGCGTCCGAGAATTTCGTGAGCCGCGCCGTGCTCGACGCGCTCGGCTCCGTCCTCACGAACAAGTACGCGGAGGGGTACCCCGGAAGGCGGTACTACGGCGGGTGCGCGTTCGTCGACGAGATCGAGGAGATCGCGCGCAGCCGCGCGAAGCGGCTCTTCAACGCCGAGCACGCCAACGTGCAGCCGCACTCGGGCGCGCAGGCCAACATGGCCGCGTACGCCGCCGTCCTGCAGCCCGGGGACACCATCCTGGGCATGAACCTGTCCCACGGAGGCCACCTCACGCACGGCAGCCCGGTCAACTTCTCCGGCCAGCTGTACAAAATCGTGCCGTACGGCGTCGACCGGGAAACGGAGCGCATCGACTACGACGAGGTCGCGCGCCTCGCCGCGGAGCACCGGCCGAAGATGATCGTGGCGGGCGCCAGCGCCTACCCCCGGACGATCGACTTCGCCCGGCTCGCCGCCATCGCGCGCGAGCATGAAGCCGTGCTGATGGTCGACATGGCGCACATCGCGGGGCTCGTCGCCGCCGGACTCCACCCGAGCCCCGTGCCTCACGCGGACTTCGTGACCTCGACGACGCACAAGACCCTGCGCGGGCCGCGAGGCGGGTTCGTGCTGACGTCCGCGCGCTGGCAGAAGGAGATCGACCGCGCCGTGTTCCCCGGCATTCAGGGCGGCCCGCTGGAGCACGTCATCGCCGCCAAGGCGGTCTGTTTCCTGGAAGCCTCCAGACCGGCGTTCCAAGCCTATCAGCGGCGCGTGGTCGCGAACGCGCAGGAGCTGGGCCGGACGCTGGAGGAAGCCGGGCTGCGCCTCGTCTCGGGGGGCACCGACACGCACCTCCTGCTCGTCGACCTGCGCCCGCTGGGCATCACGGGCAAGGATGCGGAGGCCTGGCTGGACGCCGTCGGCATCACCGTGAACAAGAACACGATCCCGTTCGACGACAAGAAGCCCACCGTGACGAGCGGCATCCGCATCGGCACGCCGGCCGTGACGACGCGCGGCATGGGGGCGGAGGAGATGCGGGCCATCGGGCGATGGATCGCGGACGTCCTGCATTCGAAGGGGGACCCGGGCGTGCAGGATCGCGTGCGCCGTCAGGTGCGCGACCTGTGCGCGGCCTTCCCCCTGTACAGCCGGAGGCGGAGCGCTTGGTGAACGCACCTTCGTGGGTCGAACGCATTCGCACGATCCCTGACTACCCTGTGAAGGGCGTGCTCTTTCGCGATCTGACGCCCCTGTGGAAGGATCCGTCGGCGTTCGCCGAAGCGCAGGCCCAGCTGTGCGAGCGGGTCCGGGGCTACGACTTCGATCTGGTGGCGGCCGTGGAGGCGCGGGGCTTCATCTTCGCGGCGCCGCTCGCCCTTGAGTACGGCAAGGGTTTCGTTCCGTTGAGGAAGCCCGGCAAGCTTCCGGCGGACACCGTCGAGGTGGAGTACGAGCTCGAATACGGCATCGGGCGCCTTCAGATCCACCGGGACGCGGTCGCGCCGGGACAGCGGGTGCTGGTCGTCGACGACCTTCTCGCCACGGGCGGCACGAGCCTCGCCTGCGCGCGCCTCATCGAGCAGCTCGGCGGCGAGGTCGCGGCGTTCGCGTACGTGGTGGAGCTCGGCTCGCTGGGAGGGCGGGAACGCCTGCGCGGCTACCCGGTGGAGAGCCTGGTGGTGCTGTGATGGTCCGAGTGCTGGTGTTGAACGGTCCCAACCTGAACCTGTTGGGACGGCGGGAGCCGGAGGTGTACGGCCGCGACACGCTCGCGGACATCGAGGGCCGTCTCCGCGAGCGGGCGTCGTCCCTCGGCTGCGGGATCGCGTTCCACCAGACGAACCACGAGGGCGAGCTCATCGACCGCCTGCACGCGGCCGCGGGCGCGTTCGACGCCGTCGTGCTGAACCCGGGCGGCTACGCGCACACGAGCGTGGCGCTGCGGGATGCGGTCGCGTCGATCGGGCTGCCGGTCGTCGAGGTGCACCTCTCGAACATCCACGCCCGAGAGCCGTACAGGCGGCGTTCGCTCGTCGCCGAGGCGGCGCGCGGCTGCATCGTCGGCCTGGGCGCCCTCGGATACGAGCTGGCGCTGGAGGCGGCCGTGCGGTTGGCAAGGGGGAAGACGGCATGAACGAACGCGCGCGCCGGGCGCTGGAACACGCCCGGCAACAGGGCGCTGACGCGCTGGTCGTGCAGAGCGCCGCCAACCGGCGCTACTTGACAGGCTTCACCGGATCGGAAGGCACCGTGGTCATCGCGGGGGACACCCTTCACCTGCTCGTCGACTTCCGCTACGTGGAGCAGGCGCGCCAGCAGTCGCCGGACGCCCGGATCCAGATGTACAGGCGCGACGAGCTGTGGTCGCGCGTGGCGGACGTCCTCCAGGCGGCCGGCGCACGCAAGCTGGGGTTCGAGGCCGAGCACGTGACGTACTCGCGCTGGCGGAAGCTCGCCGAAAGTGTGCCCGAGGGCGTGGAGGTCGTTCCGGTCACGGGCGCGGTGGAACGCGCGCGGCTCGTCAAGGACGAGGGCGAGCTCGCGATCATCCGGCGCGCCATGGCGATCACCGACCAGGCGTTGCAGGCCGTGCTGCCGCAGGTGCGCCCGGGCGTCCAGGAGCGCGAGGTGGCGGTGCAGCTCGAGTTCGAGATGAGGCGGCTCGGCGCCGAGGGCACGGCCTTCGACTTCATCGTCGCGTCCGGCCCGCGCAGCGCGATGCCGCACGGCGTGGCCAGCGACCGGGTCATCGAGCGCGGGGATTTCGTCACGTTCGACATCGGCGCGCGGTACCAGGGGTACTGCGCGGACATGACGCGGACGGTCGTCGTCGGCGAGGCCGACGAGCGCCAGCGGGCGATCTACGACCTCGTGCTGCGCGCGCAGGAGGCGGCCCTCGCGGCGGTCCGTGCCGGCGCGCGCGCCGCGGACGTGGACGCCGCCGCGCGCAGCGTCATCGCGGACGCGGGCTACGGCGACGCGTTCGGCCACGGACTCGGCCACGGCGTCGGCCTGGACATTCACGAGGCTCCCGCGCTCAACCCGCGTTCCGACGACGTGCTCGTGGAAGGCATGGTCGTCACCATCGAGCCCGGCGTCTACCTTGAGGGCTGGGGAGGCGTGCGCATCGAGGACAGCGTCGTCGTGACGGCGTCCGGCTACGAATTGTTGACGTTCACCCGGAAAGATCTCATGATCCTATAGGTTGGCCTTCGCGGGTGGCACCGGGCGGCCGGGCGGGCCGCCGTGGATGTCCCCGGAGAGCCGTGCGATCCGCTGCAATACGGGGTGAGTTTCGTGATTTCCACCAACGATTTCAAGTCGGGCATGACGATCGAGCTCGACGGGGACGCGTACCTGATCCTGGAGTCGCAGCACGTCAAGCCCGGCAAGGGCCAGGCCTTCGTCCGCACGAAACTGCGGAACCTGGCCACCGGCGTCATCATCGACAAGACGTTCAATGCCGGCGAGAAGGTGCCGCCCGCCAGGGTCGAGCGGCGGGACATGCAGTACCTCTACAGCTCGGGCGACGAATACGTGTTCATGGACAACGAGACGTTCGAGCAACTGCCGATCCGCGTGGACGAGCTCGGCGACAAGATCCAGTTCCTCAAGGAAAACATGGAAGTCAAGGTGATCACGTACCAGGGCCGCGTGATCGACGTCGAGCTGCCCACCACCGTCGAGCTGGAGGTCGTGGAGACCGATCCTGGCCTGCGCGGCGACACGGCCAGCGGCGGCAGCAAGCCGGCCAAGCTGGAGGGCGGCGCGGTCATCCAGGTACCGCTGTTCATCGAGGTCGGCGATCGCATCAAGGTCGACACGCGTACGCGCGCGTACATCAGCCGGGCCTGAACGGCCACCGGCGCCGGTCGCGTCAACGGCCGCCACTGGCGGCCGTTCGTTTTCCAGGGCCGCCGCGCGGCCATACTAGCCCGCGGAGGCGTTGACCATGGACGACATCAAACAGCGCGTGGCGTTCCTGCAGGGGCTGGCCAGCACGCTGGACGTCGATTCGCTGGGAGCCCACGGACAGGTGCTGACCGGCATTCTTGACGTGCTCGACGACATCGCGCACACCCTGGCCGCGGTGGAAGCGCATCAGGAGGACCTTGAGGACTATCTCGTCGACCTGGACGAAAATCTCTCCGACCTGGAAGAAGGACTCGGCGTCGTCCCGCTGGATTCGAGCGGCCCTTCCGTCCCTGCGGTCGCGAGGACGGTGGCGTGGTGGTCATTCAAGTGTCCGGAGTGCGGTACCGTGATCCAGGTCAGCGACGACGCGTTCGACGACGACGAGCACATCGAGCTCATCTGCCCGAACTGCGGCCACCTGATCCATGACTACGGCGAAGAGTTCGCGTACGGCGACGACGACAGCAATCTCGTCGATGCCAAGGGGAACGCGACCTCATCGACCTGAGTGTCCGGCCCTCATTCCCAATGGGCGTCCCCTCCGGTATATTCTTGTGGGAGATGACTGACCGGTCGGTCGTCTCGTGATCGGCAGGCCAGCGGGCGGCGACCCAGCCGCTGATCTTGGGGGGACGGTTTCATGCGCATTCCAGTCCGGCGGGGTCGTCTCGCCGCCGTCAGTCTTCTGCTCCTCGGCGCGGTGCTCACGGGGTGCGGCGCGGCTCCGGCCGCCACAGGCCAGACGGGCGCGCCATCGGAAGAGAAACCCCTGACCGAGGTCCGCGTCGCGGTGCTGACGGGCTCACAGTATTTTCCGATGAAGGTCATGCTGGATCAGGGGTTCGCCGAAAAGCACGGCCTCCGCCTGGAGGTCAAGCCGGTGGCCAACCCCGCGGCGATCACGACGGCGTTGGACACGCACGCCGTCGACCTGGCGTTCCACAGTTTTGACGAAACCGTCAACGCGCGCGCGGCGGGGAAGGATTGGCGCGCGATCCTGCCGATTTCCGGCTTCGACTCCGACGACGTCATCGTGCCGGCCGACTCGCCCATCCGCTCGTGGGCGGATCTCAAGGGCCGGAAGATCGGGTCCTTCGGTGGCCCCCAGTCCGGCGTCACGACGCTTTTGCGCATGGAGCTGAAGCGCTTCTACGGCTTCGACCCGGTGGCCGACGGCAACCTGCAGCCGGTCGCAGCCCCGCTTCTGACGGCCATGCTGCAGCAGGGCCAGGTCGACGCCGCGCTGCTCGTCGACCCGTTCGTCTCCAGCCTGCTGGCGACGGGCAAGTATCGTTCCCTGGGCAACATCGGCGAGCTGTGGCAGGAGCGCACGGGGGAGAAGGCGCTGCTCCTCGCGTTGGTCGCCACGGACCCGTTCCTGAAGGAGCACCCGGACGCGGCCCGGGCGTTCATCGCCGCGTACCGTGACAGCATTGACTACCTGCGGGCGCACCCGGACAGCTGGACGTCCGTGGCGGCGACGGTCAAGGTCGAGGACCCCAAGGCCGTGCAGACGCTGCGCCAGCGGTTGGAGGGCGCCTTCCTCACCGACTGGACGCCGCAGCTGATCGAGCAGCAGAAGGCGTACGAGAAGGAAGTCGTCGCGACGTTCGGCCCCGGCCTGGTGCCGGAACAGTTCCCGGAGGACTCCATCGCGACGGATTACGCGCGATGACGCGCCACGCGCTGCCCGCCCTGTCGTTCGCGCTGCTCGTCGCCGTCTGGGCGGCGCTGGCGCGGCTCGTCCCGCAAGGCGTGGTCGCCTCTCCCGGCGCCACCGCCGTCACGCTGTGGTCAGACCTTCGCGACCCGGCGTTCTGGCCGCATGTCGGCATCACGCTGTCCCGAGTGGCGCTCGGTTTCGCGCTCGCCATGCTTCTCGGGGTGGGGGTCGGGATCGCGCTCGGGCTCAGGCCGAGCCTGGAGCGCGCGTTCGGCGCGTGGCTCACGGTGGCGCTC
>JADGHN010000029.1 GCA_019683875.1 Clostridia bacterium | reverse complement strand
CCCGCCGCCCCTCCGCCCGCCACGCGCAAGCGCGCGCGGTCGCCGGACAGCGACCGGGCGACGGCCAGCTCCAGCCACGGGCTCACCACGCCAGCTCCCGGGCCGGGACGTCCCGCGCCTTCCAGAGCTCGCGGCGGAGCCGCTGCAGGGCGTCGTCGAAGCGCTGCGGCTCGTCGGACGCGGCGGCGTCCGCGAGCGTCCAGGCCGTCATCTCCACGATGCGCAGGCGGTGGACGCCGTTGTAGTCGTGGACCAGGTCGCGCGGCCGGCAGGGCCAGCCGGCGTCGGCGCGGGCGCGGGCGTACTCGGCGAGGAGCTCGTCGCGCGCGGCCGCCGGAAGGCCGTCCGAGAGGTGCGAGACGTCGAAGACCGGCATGCGTTCGGCGGCCGTCTCCCAGTCGACGAGCGCCGGGAGCGCGGCCGGGTCGTCGGGGACGAGGATGTTGTGCGCGTGCAGGTCCCCGTGCGTGAGGGCGAGGTCACCGTCGGCCGGCTCGAACGCGTCGAGCGCGCGCCATTCACGCAGAATCTCGTGCCAGAGCTCCCGGTCCTGCGGGCGCATGCGCGACGCGACCCGCTCGGCGCGCGAGAGAATGTCCTCGGCCTGCCCACGCCTCGCGGCCAGCGTTTCGACGGGCGGTGCGGCCGGGCCGTCCCCGGCGGCGCCTCCCGCACGGCGGCCGGCGCGGGCCTTCCCCGCGTCCGCCCGCATCTCCGCGTGGAACCGGGCGAGCGCGCGCACGGCGCGGCGCCAGGCGGGGCGCGCGCGCCGGGTCAGCGGCGTCCCCTCCAGGTCCTGCTGCGCGAGATAACGCTCGGTGACGGCATACAGGCGTGGCACGCTCACGGCCGCGCTCTCGCGCGCCCACGCCATCCCGCGCGCCTCGGCCGCGAGCGCCTCGGGACGATGCGTCTTCACGATGAAGGACCAGCGGCGAATCCCGCCGCCGTCTTCGTACAGGGCGGTGTAGCGGCCCGCCGAGGCGCTCTCGCTCCGCTTCAGGTCGCGATACTGCCAGAACGCGTAGGCCAGCTTCCCCGGGTGCGCCCGAAGCACGATGTCGTTCAGGTCCGCGAGCGCCAGCGGGCCCTCCGGCCGCCGCACGCGCTTGAAGAGCGGCTCGCCGGCGAGCGTCTCGTCCGCCGCGTGGCCGAAGTCGATCGCCACCACGCCCAGCTCGCGGCTCATCCGCGGGCACAGGATGCAGGCCGTGACCCCCGCGGACACCAACGCCACGTCGAACCGGAACCCGGCGCACTCGCGCAGCGCCGGCTCAAGGTCGGGATAGCCGCGCACGGGCCCGACGGCGCCCACGACGTCGACGCCATGCCGTTGCAGCCAGGCCGCGAACGATGTCCCCGGCCCGCCGACGACGAGCACGCGCCGCCCGGCGAGCAGGTCCGTCCAGTACCCGTGGTCGCGCAGTTGGTAGTTCACCACGGAGTTCGTCAGCCGGTCGCGCGGCAGGCGGACGCCCGCCTCGTCGAGCGCCTGGGCCAGGAGCGGCTGGAAGTTCTCCAAGCGCGCGAGCGGCACGCCGATGAGGTCGGCCTCCCCGATCGCGCGCAGCAGCGCGTCGCGGGCGCCAAAGGAGGGCGAGACGACCTTCGTCTCGGCGAGCAGCGGCAGGCGGCGGGCGGCTTCGTCCGGGCTCAACACGAGTCCCTGCGCCAGCGTGAGCGCCTCGCCGTCGCCGAGCCGGATGAGGGAAAGCGGCCGGCGCGCGTCCAGCGCGCGCCGGATGCGGTACGCCACCTCGTGCACGTCGATGAGCGGCAGGGTTTCGCCCGCGAGCGCGCGCACGCCCTCGGCGAGAATGGCCCGCCAGTCGACGCCGGGGAGCAGGCGCCGCTCCTCGAGTTCGTCGTACACCCGCTGTTCCGCCTCGATGTCGACCCTATCCATTCCGGGCACCTCCCCGTGAACCGGCGCGGCGCGCCTCGGCCAGCTGGCCGTAATGGATGCGTCGCAGTCCCAGCGCGTTCATCGCCGTGACCAGGGACGGATCCTTCAGCACCTTCGCCTCTTCCGCGCGCTCGTCGGTCCAGGCCGAGATCGCCCGGACGTCGTCGTCCACGTAGCCGGGGTGGGTCATCAATTCGGTGACGCCGGAGCCGATGGAACGGAGGTGGTTCAGGAACCGCTGGCGCCCGTCGCCCGTGAAGTACACGTCGGAGATGAGCCGATCCGTGGTCGGCGGATGCGGCACGGCCGGAGCGTCCGGCAACGCGTCGGCCGTCCGGCGCATCGGCAGCCCCTCACGGTTCGCGAGGCGGGCCATGCAGGCGTAGACCACGGGGAATTGCTGCACATGGTGGTGCGAATCGAGGTGCGTCAGGCGCAGTCCGGCACGGCGCGCCCGGTTCCACTGCTCGGCGATCTCGCGGGCCACCTCCTCCTCGCGCCAGGTCCCGAGGGCGCGCTCCTTGAGGTCGCGGTGGAAGAACGCGCCGTCATAGCCGACGAGCGTGGGCACGAGCTCGGGCGGCGAGAGCGGCCGGCCATACGTGAGATTGACGTGGAGGCCCACGCCGAGCGTGGGCGTCGCCCGGGCCAGGCGCACGGCGTCCGCGAAGCCCGGCATGTTGGCCATCACCGTGGCGCTCGTGACGACGCCCGCGCGGTGGGCGTCGATCACCCCGCGGTTCACGCTGGCCGAGAGGCCGAAGTCGTCGGCGTTGACGATCACGTATCGGCGCATCGGCATCATCGCACCCACCACGGCAGGCGCCGTCCAGCCTGCGGGCTCCGCAGCCACGCGCCCGGGGCGCCGGCGGCAGGGTCCGTCTTCGCGGGCGCGTCCGCGCGAGCGCCCCCCGCGGCCTCGACCTCGGCCCCGGCGCGCCGGCCGGGGTTCCCCGCCAACGCCGGTTCCCGCGCGAGAATCTCTCTCACCCGCTCCACGATCGCCTCCATCTGATCCCGCCGCCGCACGGCGTCGTTCCGCCCGCCCCGGGCGCCGTGGACGGACCGCAACAAATCCAATGCCTCAAGGTGATCGCCGAGGATCAGGCGCTCGAGCATCAGCGGCGAGCGCGTCGGCGAGTCGTACCGGTGGACGCGGTTGCGCGTGGCCACGTCCACCGCGTGCACGGAGCGCACGCGCAGCCCGGCGAGCACGGCGGCCGCGTGGGCCAGCGGCGGCACGGCGAGCCGTTGCCAGCCGATCGTCTCCACCGCCCGCCGCGACAGCGCGTGCGGAATGCCCGTGAGCGAGTTCACCCCCAGATCCGGCCGGTCGAGGCAATGGTTCAGAAACGCCTTCGCCAGGGCCACCACGTGCACCCGGTGCGGCAGGGCGATGATCCGGTTCAGATCGTTCAGAGCGACGTCAACCCCGTTGGCCACGGCGCGCAGGAAGGGGGCCAGGTCCTCGCTCGGCACGACGATGTCGGCGTCGGTGAAGAGATAGATGTCCGCGTCCGTCACCGCCGCACCCACCGCCCGCCCCACGTCGTGGCCGAGGGAGCCGGTGATCTCGATCACCCGGCAGCCCTGCCCGGCGGCGATCTCCGCCGTGCGATCCTGCGACCCGTTGACGACGACGACCACCTCGTCGAGCGGCAGCCGGCGGAGCTGGCGCAGGACGGCATCGATGGTCCGCTCCTCGTTCTGCGCGGGCACGATGGCGACGGCGCGGCGAGCGCCGAGCCGCAGGTCTACCGGCTTCAGTTCCTGCATCTCATGGAGATGGGTCACGCGGCATCCTCCTCGGGGTCATGAAGCGCCAGGGGCGCCCCTGAGGGCGCCCCCGGCGGACGCCACGCTACGTGGGCGGCAGGCACTGCGGCGGGAAGAGGTTCTCCGGCGGGCACTCCACCGGCGGCGACGGCAACGTCACGCACTCCGACGGGACGCAGAAGCCGAAGCTCGGCACGAGCAGCTTCACGAGCGCGTTGGCCTCGATGAGGATGCACAGCGTGACCGAGACGTGCACGTTGCGGCCGGCCACGAACGCGGCGTCGCAGGCGCTCGACGGCACGCGGCAGTCGATCGTCGTCCCCTCCGGGGCGCAGAGCGTCACCGTCTTCTGGAAGGTGAAGGAGTCCATAAACGTGCACACCACCTCGCCGGTGGTCGCGCGCACGGTGAACGTGAGCGGCACCGTCACGAGCAGCGTGACGTTCGCGAGCCCTCCACCTCCCTCGATCGGCACACGGCTCATTTCCCGGCAGGAGACGAAGCCGACCGAGCAGTCGACGACGGCGTTCGCGGGAATCGCACCGCACGTCGACGGGATGGGGAACTGAAGGTTGCTGCGGTTGTCGGTCTGGAAGCAGAAGTCGTAGACCTTCACCGTCTCGATGCAGACGATTTCGGTGGCCGGCGGACAACCGCCCGGTGGACAGGGGCCGGGGACCACCTCATCCATCCGAATGCGCGTGGGCATCCGGTTCCCTCCTTTCAGCTGGGTTCAGGAAAAGCTATGCGGCGCCTCGGACCGTTGTGATTGCGTCGGCCGCAGGTTCTGGAAGGCTTTGGGCACGGTCCCGGTCCCGCCGGGAACGACCTTCATTCACCCAAGCGCGCGGCGCTCGCCGGGCTGCAGGAAGCTGCTGATCGAGCCCATGTGGCGAGGAGCCGCCGCGCGGGGCGCCGGCGCCGGGGCCTCGGCGCGTGCGCCGGGCGGAAGCGGAAGGGGAAGGGGCGGAGCGACGGGCGCCGGCGCGCTCGGGCGCGGCAGGCGGGCCGCGGGCGCGGGTGACGTGGCGGTCCCGCTCGGGCGGAACGTATTGAGGCGCGGGGGCGCGGGCGCCGTGACGGGCGGCGGGATGCGCCAGACCAGCCGTTGCGGCTGCGGTTCACCGCTCGCGGCCGCGGGCGTGGAGGGCGGCGCGTCCTCTTCGTCGCCGGTCGCGACGTCGCGCCCGTCTCCTCCCGCATCGTCCTCGCCGTCGTCGGCCGCCCCCTCGTCCTCGGCCGCGTGCTCCGCCTGGTCGCCTCGCGTCACACCATCGGCCGGGCGGGACGACCACCACTCCTCGTCATCGTCGTCGTCGAGGTAGAAGTCGTCGTCATCGTCATCGTCGTCGTCGTACGGGCCCCACGCCGCCTGGGCCATGAACACGACCTCGGCGCGCCCGTTCTCGCTGGCCCGGCTGTTCGTTTCGGGCTCCGAAGGCGGAAACAGCGCCTCGCGGATGGCGGCGACCTCGGACGCGGACCGCTCCTCGCCGGCCGCCGCAAGCAGCAGCGCGTACAGGGCGTCCGCCCACTCGTGCGCGTTCTCGGCCGTCAGCTCGTGCGGCGGGATGGCGACGTCCAGCTCCACGGTCCCCCGGAATCGCAGGGCCGGCCAGATGCCTCCGGCCAGGTCCCATTCCACCGACCCACGCTCGATCGGCCACTGCAGGCCGAATCCCACGGCGTTGCGCGCAGCCGCCCACGCGGGTCCGCCGGGGAGCCCGCGGTAGCGGACGCGCACGCGAGCGGCGCCCTCCACGTCGGTGCCGGTCCAGGATACCGCCAGGCGGAGCGAGGGTGCGGAGTCGCCGGCGCCGTTCAGCCGCGCCCCCACGGCGTTGAGGATGCCGGCGAGAAGCCGCGAAAGCGCTTCAACGCCCGCGTTCGCGGGGTCGGGAAAGGACACGTCGATGCGGACACCGGTCAGCGCCGACCCGACGGCGACGGTGCCCCGCTCCAGGTCCCAGTGGGCCCGTTGGCGAGTCGTGGAGAGAAGAACGCGCAGGAGCGGCGTACCTTCTTCGTCGACGGTCTCGACCATCCGGTCGGCGATCAGAACGATCGGCATGGCGACATCCCCCCGAGGTTTCAGGCAGCGAGCGCTGAGGGTTCGCCGTCATGCTACGCGCAGCCGCCGGATTTGCCACAGGCGGGAGGTCTCTAAAAAAGGAGAAGGCCAGCGCGAGGCCGGCCTTCTCCGAATTGCGTCCGCTCCGAGCGCCGGCTCAGTTCCCGGCGAACAGCTCGCAGACCATGACGCTGTGCGGGCCGTGCACCACGGCGATGCCGACGAGGTTGTGCGACGGGTACAGGATGTTCGCACGATGCGGCGGGTCGGCCTCGAACGCCATCTCCGCCCAGGACACGCTGCGGTTGGAGGCGAGGTTCTCCGCGCCCATCACGCGCCAGTGGTCGCCGAAGGACCGCTCCATCTGATAGGCGGTGCCGTAGGTGGGCGTCTCGTGCTGGAACACGTGATGCGAGGCCAGGTCCTGCAGGCGCAGGCGGGCGAGTCGCGTCAGCTCCGGGTCAAGGCTGAGCGACCCCAACCCCTGGCTGGCCCGCAAGCGGTTGATCGAGTCGAGCACCAGGCTGACCTCGTCCGCGCCGCCCCAGGAGTAACCGCTCGGAAGCGCGGGGAGGCTGCCGCTGTCCGCCGGGGCGGATCCGGACGACGTGCCGGGCGCGGAGGGCGGCGTCGAAGGCGTTCCCGACGGCGGCGTCGCCGGCTGGCCGGACGGTGCCGGGGCCGGCTGAGGCGCCGGCGCGGGCTGCGGCGTCGGCTGCACGAGGCGGGCGTACCACCAGGGCAGGCGGAGCGTGCTCGACACAGCCGGCGCGCTTCCCACCGACGGGCTGGCCGGCGGGTTGGCCGGCGTCGCGGGCGTGCTCGGCGTGGACGAAGCGGGCGTCGTCGCCGAGCCGGAAGGTCGGACGTACCACGAAGCCGCCGCGTGCCGCGGCGCCGCCGCGAGCAGGAACGACGCCACGCCGATGATGGCCGCGCCGGTGCGCATCCATGTTCTCGTCAATCGTCTTCCCCCCTGCGGTCCGGGCTTCGGGCGGGACCCGCGGCCGAACCGAACGTCTTGGTAGGCCGATGCTACCGGTCGAGGAGGGAAGACACAACGTTGTCGACAGAACGAGAGGACGCGTGACGGCTGGATGACGGATCGAGGTGGACGCTCGCGGGCTTGTCTCGTAACGACGGGCTTGGATACCAAAACATGCCGGCCGGTCGTGCGCGGGCGCGCCGCTTCGAGACGGCGGCGTTCAGCTCTTCATCTGCGCGTAGGCGGGCTGCCGCGGCCCAAGGTACCGGGCCAAGGCCTCGCCGGTCCGCCGCATTCGCTGGTCGAGCTCAAACAGCCACTGTCGCTCACGCGGCGGCCTCGATCGCTCCGCCTCCTGGCGCAACGCCCGCTGGCGTTCGACGCACAATTCAAACGGAAATTGCAGGAACACAAGCATCACCTCCGGATTCATCGCGTTCAACGGGATTGGTGCCCCCTGGCATCATCGGAAATTGTAGCCGAGAAGAAGGAGTTTGGGAAGGGCCGAAGTATTAAAAATAGGTTAAAGTCCGATGACCCCGCGCCGCCCGCGGGGTGCGCTGGACCACAGGGAGGCGCAGCCATGAAAGTCGAACTGCAGTGGCAATCCGGGCTCCTCTTCGACGCTCGCACCGACCGCGTATCCCGTCCCTTCCCCGTCGCAGGCTCCTCCGATCCGGCCGCCGGCGAGCCGGCCGGCCCCACTCCCAAGGAGCTCCTGCTTGTCGCCCTGGCGGGCTGCACCGGCATGGACGTCGCGTCGATCCTGGAAAAGATGAAGGAACCCGTCCGCTCCCTGCGCGTCACGGCGGAGGGCGAGCAGACGGACGAGCACCCCCGCGTCTTCAAGTTCTTCCACATCGTCTACGAGGTCGAGGGCGAAGGCCTGTCCCCCGACAAGGTGATGCGCGCGGTGACGCTGTCCCAAGAGCGGTACTGCGGCGTGAGCCACATGCTGAAGAAGGCGGCGCCCGTCACGTTCGAGGTGCGGGTGAACGGCACCGTCGTGTCGTAGGCGAGCGGCCGGCCGCTCCGGCGACCCCTGTGCGCTTGCCCATCGGGGTCCAATCCTCCCCTGCGGGAAACCGGACGCCCCCATCCGCGTCTAACGGGCACTGAGGGAGGATGTGGCCCATGCAACGTTGGAGGCAGGCCGTCGTCGTCGTCGCGCTGCTCGTCGCCCTCGCGTTCGTCGCGGGCATCCCCTCCGTCTCGGCGGACGAGCCGGCGCCGACAGGGCAGCCGCAGGAAGTGCACACGATCACGGTCGTCGGGCAAAGCGAGACGTCCGTCCAGCCCGACATGGCCCAGTTCAGCGTCGGCGTCCGCACGGTGGCCTCGACCGCGCAGCAGGCGCAGTCCGAGGTCTCGACCGCCGCCCGGCGTCTCATCGACCAGTTGAAGGCGCACGGCGTGGGCGCCGGCGACATCGAGACGAGCTCCTATTCGCTCAACCCGCACTACGGGGACGGGTCCGGACGCGTCGACGGGTTCGAAGCCGACTACATGCTGCGGGTGACCGTCCGCGACCTGGACGCGCTCGGCAGCCTTCTGGACGCGACGGTGGCGTCGGGCGCCAACCAGATCTTCGGCATCCAGTTCCTCGCCTCGAACGCCGACGCGGTCCAGCGGGGCGCGTACGACGACGCCGTGCGCGACGCCCGCCGGAAGGCGGAGACGCTCGCCGCCGCGGCCGGAGCGCGCATCGTCGGGGTGAAGGACATCGAGTTGCAGGACGTGTACGGGCCGCCCATCATCTACGCCGACGTGAAACAGGCTCCCGCTGCCGCCCTGCCGATCCAACCCGGCGACCAGACATTGCGCACCACGGTGCGCGTGACGTACCTCATCGCTCCGTAGCGCTCGCTCCGCAGCACGCCCGCGCGACCGGGGTGCCTCGAGGCTCCCCGGCGCGTGTCCGCGTACGCACGCCTCACCGCTTCACCCGCCACCCGGATTGTCGCCATTCCGCTTATGTGGATTTGTCCCTGCCCCATCCGCCTTTCTCACACACCCTCCCGTGCCCACATATCCTGCGAAAGACACAGTTCCCGTCAGGGGAGGTATTCGAACGCCATGCCGATGAAGATGGGCGACATCAACGCCGTGGAATGGCAGCCTCGCGAAGGCGGTGGCCTCGCGAAACCGTTATGTCCGGGCGCCGAACTCGTCCTGGTCTCCGAAGAGGTCACGATGCGATTTCCCCAGCCCGGCGAACACCTCTTCCTCGTGCTCCAGGGCGATGGTCGTGGCCGCGTCCCTCAGGGCCTGATGGCCCTCGGTTCGGGCATCACCTTCGCCATCGACGGGCGCCACTCCGTGACGCTCGCTCCCCTTCCGTCAGAGGAACTCATCCTGCTCCACCTTCACCCCTCCACGCTGTCCTGGGCTTCTCAGGATGCGCCGGAGACTCCCGCCGTCACGCCAGCACACGCCGCAGGATCGGCTGCCTCCAGAACCGCGGAACGGCAGGCGTCCGCTCCCGACGCGATGGGCGAACCGCCATCCTCCGTCCCCGGGGAGCGGGTCACGCCGCCCGTCCCATGGTTCGCGTCCCGCCCGCGGGCCAAGCCGACCACGGCCGTGGGGTCCGAATCCCCGCTCGTCGTCACGGTCGACAACGTGTCCGTTGGGGAGGGAACGCCGGCCGAACCGGTGGAGGAGACGGCCGCCGAGTCTCCGACCGCCCGATCGGCTCATGAGGAGCCGACCGCCCTCGTCCAGCCGGCGAAGAGGCGCCGCAGGAACTGGTACTTGAGGGACTAGATCCAACGCCTCACCCGATGCGTCAACAATCCGTTTCCCGACCACAAAGACGAGGTGGCAGCGGAATGGAAGGCCGGTATCTGCTAGGGTTGCTGCCCGTGGAACGGGCGCTGACATTCTTGGCCCGTCAAACGACATCGGTGTTCGATCCCGAAGATGTGCGCGCGCGTTGCGAGGCTGCGCTCGCCAAACGCCTCTCCCGCGGCGCCATCGAACGATCCGCCCCTGTCGAACCATGGCCGGAAGCGTTTCGTGAGCACGCGGAACGTGTGCAGGCGCGCCCTTTGTACCAACGGCTTTTTTCGTCGTCGAACGCTTCCCTCGGATTGGTGGACCTGCGCTCGCTCTTCACGATCCAGCCGCATGTGAACTTCACGTATGCGGAGCAGTCGTTTTCGCGCGAGCCCACCGTGCAAGAGGTCCTGGAAAAGTGCCTGCCGACGACGCCCAAATCCACGGAGCTTTGGGGCGGCGTCACTCACCGCCAAGGGGAAGATTTGGCGTGCACCCTGTGCACCACCGATCTGAACTTCGTCGTGTCCGAAGCGAAGCTGGACACCAACAACGGCACACACCTCTCCTTCACCTTCAACCGCGTGTCCGTTTTCTGCCAGGTGGTGGAAGTGAACGGGTGCCTGTACCTCAAGGACGGAACGCATCGGGCCGTCGGGCTGCTGGCGCGTGGGATCACCAAGATGCCGTGCGTCGTGGTCCGTGGCGCGAGAGAAAGCCAGGTCCCCGACCACCTGCCGCCGGACGTGCTCTTCGGGCCAACGCGGCCGCTCATCGCCGATTTCCTGGATCCCGACCTGCACTTCGCGCACGAGTGGGCCGAGCGGGTCAAGGTCATCCGCATCCGGGTGGACGAGTTCGTCATGCCGCACCGGC
This sequence comes from Clostridia bacterium, assembly GCA_019683875.1. Classification (NCBI taxonomy): domain Bacteria; kingdom Bacillati; phylum Bacillota; class Clostridia; species Clostridia bacterium. The sequence continues at coordinate 8,206 of JADGHN010000029.1, read as the reverse complement.
CGACCTGACCGCGAATCGTCGTCTCGGTTCCGTCGACCCGTGTCACAACCTGTCCGAAACGCATACGGTGTAACGCCAGGGCCAGTCCCGCACCGGACCCGGGCAGTTCCAGACGAAGGAGGTGGCAACCGTGACCGACCTCGACGGGAGGAGCGGCGGCAGGAACTGGGATAGCTCGTTTCACATGGTCTTGGAGCATCTCATCGGCCAGACCGTCGAAATCCAGACCAACGACTCCGCCTTCTCCGGAAAGCTGGCGGACGTCGAGACGACGTTCGTGACCCTGGCGTCGACGACCGACAACGGTGGGAGTGGGAGCGTGGCGCTCGTCTACATCCCGATCCGGAAGATCAACGCCGTCACGAACGACTAAGAAGGTCGCGGAGGGGGCCCTCGCCCCCTCCCTCCTTCGGACTTCAAACGACCGGGAGAAGGAATCTACGCTCCTGATCGGGGACCGGTGCGGAGGCGCAGGCGCCGGCGCCGGGTTCGGTACCGCGGAACAGGACACGACGGGGAGCCGTCCGGCTCCCCGTCGTCGTCTTTCAGCCGCCGTATCTCCGTGACGAAGCGCCGCTCAGCTTCTCGGCACGCCAAAGATGTGGTTGCCGATGTGCGCCGTCTGGATGAGGCTCCAAAGGAAGGCGTTCGAGGTCATCGCGGGCGCGAAGAAGTACAGCGCGCCGTGCGTCGGGTCCTCGCCCGCCAGCGCGCGGCGGACGGCCTCACGATTCTGCGCCGTCGGCGGGTCCGTGGTGAAGAAGTAGTTCCCGACCGATTCAAACTGGTACGGCTGGTAGATGACATCTCGCACGGTGTTGGGGAACAGCGGGCTCTTCACGCGGTTCAGCACCACGGCCGCGACGGCGATCTGGCCTTCCAACGGCTCAGTGTTGGCTTCCGCGTGGACGAGGTGCACAAGGAGCTCGACCTCGGCCGGGCTGACCTGGACGCCGGCGCCGGTCGCGCCGCTCGCCGGAGCGGGTGCCGGCGTAGCCGGCTTGTCCGCTGGAACGGCAGCCGTCCCGCGCGCCGGGCCCCATCCGCCAAGGGCCAGGATCTTCGCGAAGGTCGCGGCGTCGAGCACGCCGGTCACCGGCAGCCCGAAACGCCGCTGAAACGCTTGCAGCGCGGCGAGCGTGCGGTCGCCGAAATACCCGTCGGCGGGGCCGGGATTGAAGCCGAAGTGCCACAGGTCGCCTTGCAGCGTTCGGACGGCGGGTCCCGCATCACCGTAAGACAGACCGGGACGGATGTCGCCGCTCACCCAGTGCCAGTGGGCGGGGCTCGCCAGGATCGGCGTGGCAGCAAACAGGGTGGATGTCGCGATCGCGGCCGCCGCGACGGCGCGCGCTACGCGGTTGGACAATGACGACACTCCTTTCGCCGGCGGGGTTAGCTGTCGGGTTCGGGTGGAGCGCCCCTGGGCCCATTTGGTGTGCTTGGGCCGTTCACCCCAGCAAGACGGAAGGCTGGGTCCCCCGCGTCCGGTTGGCGCCGGACTTTGGCTGTTCATACATTGCCATCGGATGCAAACGCTCGCACACCCCTAAAAATTTTCCTATGGCACGTCACGCGGCGCGCGGTGACGGGCGAAGATCCGTTCAATGTCGCGCCGGGGCGCCGCGCTGCGCCCACACCGCAGGTCGAAGAAGGGTCGCCAAAATGGGCAGGCTTGCGACTTGCGCAACGGCGACCAGCAGCACCACGGCCGCCGGCGACACGTCGTAGAGGAACCCGTTCACGGCGCTTCCGGCAAACCATGCCAGGCCGTAGGCGAGGTTGAACATGCCGTACGCGGTCGCCCGAGCCTCCGCCGGCACCATGCCGGGGATGGCGGCGCGCATCGTCGCCTCCTGCACGCCCATGGCCGCGCCCCAGGCGAGGATGCCGGCCCACGCCGGCCACGCGGCGCCGGCCGGGGCGATCGCCTGGACGCCGAAGATCAACGCCACGGCCGCCAGGCTGCCGAGCGGCATCAGCGCGAGAACCCCCAACCCGCGCCGGTCGTATGCGCGTCCCGCGATCAGCGCCGCCAGCGCGTCCACGGCCATGGCCACCGAGAACGCGAGCGGGATCGCGGCGTCCGGCAGCACGCCGGCCGCCTTCCAGTGGTACGCGATGACCTGAAAGTGCACGAAGCCGAACACGGTCAGCGAGGCGAAGGCGACGTACACCCAGAACCGGCGTCCGAAGCCCTTCGACGCCGCTTGTGCGGCGCGCCCGGGATCCGGGGCGCCGGCCTCGGACTGCGGCTCCGCTTCCATCGACCGGGGGTCAGCGAAGGTGAAGCGCGCGCACAGGAGCGTCACCAGGGCGAGCGCGGCGGGCACGGCGAGCGCCGCGAACCCCGAACGGTAACTGCCGTGCGCATACACGATCGATGCCACGATCAGCGGGCCGGTGACGGCGCCGATCTGGTCCAGCGCTTCGTGCAGGCCGAAGCCGAAGCCGTGCCCGACCTGGCTCGTGGCGTGGGAGAGCATCGCGTCCCGCGCGGGCGTGCGCACGCCCTTGCCGATTCGCTCCAGGAGCATCAGCGCCGCGGCCAGCGGCCAGTTGCCGGCCAGCGCCAGGAGCGGCACCGCAAGCAGGTTCACCGCGTAGCCGATCCCGGTGATCAGCCAATACCTTCGTGTGCGGTCCGAGATGTATCCCGAAGCCAATCGCAGCCCGTAACCCAGAAGTTCTCCCAGGCCGGCCACCAGGCCGACGACGCCCGCGGACGCGCCCAGCGACTGCAAAAAGGGCGCCGTGGCGCTGCGCGCCCCCTCGTACGTCATGTCCGCGAACAGGCTGACGACGCCGACCAGAATGATGAAGCTCATCGCCCGCGCGCGAGGCGTCGACGCTCGCCCCGCGCGCTTCCCGTTCTCGACCCCAGCCCCGGCTGCGTTCATGGCCGCGTCGCCCCCGTTTCGACCGAGCTCCAATGACATGGACCGCCCTTGGATTCCGTCTCTGCCAAAAATATCATGCCAACCAGCTTGGAGATCGGCCCGCGGCCGGATCCACCGCCCACTTGCGCCGCAAGCCGTCAGTCGGGCCGCGGGTCTCGCGCGCGCAACCATGGACTCCGCAGCCAGATCCATCGCGCCAGGCCTTGCCCGAAGATCACCGCCAACAGCGTGGCGGCCACGGAACCGAACGCGTACAGCAGCGCGATGGCGGCGGACCGCCGCCCCATTTCCCACGCGACGACCTCATACGTGGAAAAGGTCGTGAAGCCGCCCAGCACGCCCGTCGTCAGGAAGAGACGCCAGCGATCGTCAAGCCGGTCAGCTTCCAGTGCCATCGACATGACGAAGCCGATGCCAAACGACCCAAGCGCGTTCGCGGCCAGGATCGACCACGCCTCGGGCCACGGCCAGGCATGCACCCAAAGCTGCCGCGCCGCAGACCCCAGCGCCCCGCCCAGAAACACCAAGCCGTACATGCGGAGGGCTTGAACGCGTGCCGCGAGGACCCTCACCCGGCCACCGCCCCGCCGACGTACGTTCCGAGCACGGCGAACGCAAGGCCGCCCGCCAGGTTCAACCCGACGTTGAGGGCGGCTTCCGTGTAGTCGCGCTCCTGGATCATCATGAACGTCTCGTACGCAAACGTGGAGAAGGTGCTCAACCCGCCCGCGACGCCGGCCTGCCAGAACGCCGCGGCGAGCGGATGCGCGGCGGCGCCCGCGCCGGTCGCGGACACCGTCAGCGCCAGGACGAACGAGGCGGACAGGTTCGCGACCAGCGTGCCGAGCGGAACGACGGCACTCCAGGGGGCGAAGAGCCGACTCAACCCGAAGCGCAGCGCCGCGCCCAAGCCGCCTCCGAGGAGGATGGCCCCGTACGTCAAGCGAATCCGGCCTCCTCGCGGGAAACCTTCACGATTGTCGCCCCGCACGGAGGCGGGCGTCAACGCGACGCCGAAGGAATAGACTCGGCCGACTGGAGGCGGTCGCCATGGGCCAGGACGTCCCGGCGAAACGGTTGACGATCTACGTCGGTGAGGCCGATCGCTGGCGGGGCATCCCCCTCTACCACGCGATCGTCCTGGAGGCGCGGAAGCTCGGCCTCGCCGGCGCCACGGTGTGCCGCGGTCTCGAAGGCTACGGCGCCCACAGCCGCATCCACACCACGCGCATCCTCGATTTGTCCTCGGACCTGCCGGTCCGCATCGAGATCATCGACGAACCGGAGAAGATTGCACGCATCCTGCCGTTCCTGGAGCAGGCTGTGCAGGAGGGGCTCGTCGTCACGGAAGACGTGCGAGTGCATCTCGCCCGTCCCAGCGAAGCCTTGCGCGAAACGGACGCGTGAGCCGCGCTCACTCCACCGCCGGTTCGACGATCGCGAAAAACCTGCGTTCCGTGTCGATCTCGGCGCTGCATCCGATGGTCACGTCGGAAAACCCCATGAACACCTTGGGGTTTCGGCGAATGAGGTCGAAGTCCAAGCGCGGCAGGAGATGGCAGGAGTGGTCGCCGCCGATGGCCGCGAGCACGACCCTCACTTCGGGATCCGCGAACATGTCGTGGATGTCCGCCGCGCGCTCCTCGGGAGCCCCTGACACGTAGCCCCGGGCGCCGAAGAGATGCCGCCCGAACCGGACCTTGAACCCCAAGGACTCGAGAAACGCCGCGCCCCGCTCCACGCGGTGCGGGAACGTGGCGGGTCCGCACCACGACGGCGCGACGACGCCGATGGTGTCACCCGGTCGCACCACGGGCGGTTTCAATGTCATGTCTCACCCCACTGCCCTTGAGTTCGCGGCGCAGCATCGTCACGGCATCGCCGTCCCGCCATGCGATGGTCCTTCAGCCCCTCGCCGCGGTCCGCGCGGTCCGCGGCCGGGCCTCCGCCAGCGCGAACGTCGCGCCTAGGGCAGCTGCCAGAAGGCCGGCAGACAGGACGAAGGGACCGCTCAACGTCCCCGTCGCCTCGGCCATGATCCCCGCCACGGCGGGCGCCGCGACGGACGCCAGCATGCCGGCGAAGTTCAACACGCCGAAGCCGGCGCCCAACTGGTCGGCGGGCAGGCGTCGCGCCGTCTCGTTGAGGATCAGGGGATCCGTCGGCAGCTTGCCCGTGAGCCCGTAGACCAGGATGGCCGCCCACAGGAGGGCCGGAACGTGGATGAACGGCATCGCGCCCAGCGACAGGCCCGCGAGCGGGAAGAGCAGGCGCAACGCCGTCAGCCGCCGCTCGCCGAACGCCCGGGTCCACAGCACGCCGGCCGGCGCGGAGACGAGCGGGGCCAGGGCGCTCGCGGCCGCGAGCGCGGCGCCGCTCAGGCGCGCCGTTGTCTGTAGATAATACGGGAACCACGCGAGGAAGAAAAAGAACCCGAACAGCGAGCCGAAGTTCATCGTACAGAGCCAGAACAAATCGCGCGACCAGGGGATCGCCTGCGGTTTGGCGGGCCGGTCCGCTCCGCCGATCGTCCCGGCGCGAACGCCGGCGCTCGCCGTCCCCTGCGATTTGGCGCCGCCGTGATCCGGCGTCCGCGCCAGGAACACCGCGCCGACCGCGATGGTGCAGGCACCCGCGAGAACCAGCAGCACGCGCCAATGCTCCAGAAAGAACGGGGCCGCGCCGATGGCGAAACCAAGCGCGACGCCCACGCCCATGCCACCGTTGATGACGGCCGTGGCCGTGCCGCGCGCGGCCGCCGGCACGGTGCGGGAGGTGATCGCGTACTGGGCGGGATAGTACACGGACTGGAAGAGCCCCGCCGCGAACGCGAGCGCCACGAGCGCCGCGTACGAGGGCGCGAGCCCGGACAGCAACACGCTGGCGCCGAACCCGAAGAACGAGCCGGCCAGCAGCCACCTCGGCTGGATCCGGTCGCTGGCGACGCCCGCCGGGAGCTGCAGGGCGGTGTAGGCCAGAAAGAACGCTGTGCTGATCAACCCGAGCGCGGCCGGTCCGACGTCGAACTCGCGCGCGATCGGCCGCAGCAACGGCCCGAACACGGCCCGGTCCGCGTACACCAGCGCCCAGCCGACCGCACCCAACGCCGCCCAGGAAACCCAACCTGCCTCCCGTGGCACCGAACCCTCTCCGCCTTCCACGGCGCGACCCCTTCCCAAGAAGGAAGCCGGCCGGCGCCTTCGCCGGCCGGCCCGCCTCGTCCTGCCCAGAGGATCAGGCGCTGACGCTGCTCGGCACGTAGTCGGCCGGCGACGTCTCGTCCTTGCCGTTCGACAGGCGGATCGCGTGGAACACGAACGACAGCACGATGACGACCGCCAGGTTCACGAGAAGCGCCCAGATCCCGATGTAGCCGCCCACCCCGGCCACGGCGTAGATCGACGACTTGAACGCGTTCGCCCACGCCAGGTAGGTGCCCAGCACCATGCCCACGGCCCAGCCGATCAGCAGCGCCGTGCGGTGGAACCACTTCGTGTAGAGGCCGACGACGAGCATCGGCACCGTCTGCAGGATCCAGATGCCGCCGAGGAGCTGCAGATTGATCGCGAAGGTCAGCGGGATGCCGACGACGAAGACCAGGGCGCCCACCTTGACGATGAGGGACACGAGCTTCGCCACCTGCGCCTCCTCTTGCGGCGTGCACCCCGGCCGGAAGTACTCCTTGTAGATGTTCCGCGTGAACAGGTTGGCCGCGGCGATCGACATGATCGCGGCCGGCACAAGAGCCCCGATGACGATCGCGGCGTACGCGAAGCCGGCGAACCAGTGCGGGAACACCTGCGCGAAGAGCAGCGGCACGGCCATCTGGTTGTTGCCCTGCACGTCGACCTGCGCCGCCCGCGCCATGTATCCCAGCAGCGCGATGAAGCCCAGCAGCAGCGTGTAGAGGGGGAGCAGCACCGCGTTCCGCTTCAGCACGCGGTCGTTCTTCGTGCTGAGCACGGCGGTGATGGCGTGCGGGTAGAAGAAGAGCGCCAGCGCCGAGCCCAGCGCCAGCGTGGCGTAGGGCGCGTACCCCTTCGGCGCGAGCAGCGTCGCCCCGTTGAGGGCGTCGTCGGCCGCCTTGAAGATGTGGCCGAAACCGCCCAGCTTGGCCGGGATGACGAAGATCGCCGCGAGGATGGTGATGTAGATCATGAGGTCCTTGACGACCGCGACCAGCGCCGGCGCCCGCAAGCCGCTGGTGTACGTGTAGAGCGCGAGGATGGCGAACGCGATGATCAGCGGCAGATCCTTCATGAGCCCCGTCGAGCCGGCGAGGCCCATGGCCTGCAGCACCGCCTGCATGCCGACCAGCTGGAGCGCGATGTACGGCATCGTGGCGAGGATGCCCGTGACCGCGAGCGCCAGGGCGAGTCCGTGGCTGTCGTAGCGGCCGCGGATGAAGTCCGCTCCGGTGATGTACCCGTGTTTCCTTGCGACGGCCCATAGACGGGGGATGACGACGAAGATGAACGGGTAGACGATGATCGTGTACGGCACGGCGAAGAAGCCCGTGGCGCCCGCGCCGAACATCAGGGCCGGCACGGCGATGAACGTGTACGCGGTGTAGAGGTCCCCGCCGATGAGGAACCAGCTGATGATGGTGCCGAAGCGACGGCCGGCCAGGCCCCACTCATCCAGCAGGGACAGGTCGCCGCGCTGCCAGTGAGCCGCGACGAAGCCGAGCACCGTCACCAGCGCGAAGAAAAACAAAAAGACCATGAGCTCCGTGGCGTCCATTGGACCACCCCAAATGGAAATCGCTCACCTCAGGCTGACCGATGTGGTCCTTTCACTTCCGCGCGGCCGACGTCCGGCGTTCGGCTAGATAGACAAGTCCCGTGCACGCCGCCGACAGGATCACCCAGAGCATCTGGTACCAATAGAAAAAGGGAAAGCCGAATAATGTAGGATTCCATGAGTTGTAGAGCGAAGGGAATAATGTGGCAATGAACGGCAGGAGTAGAAGCACATACCACGCCTTGGACATACCCAAACCTCCCCTCTAGGAGCGTTCTTCACTTTGGGGGATTCCATATGCGAATCGCTTATCCTGCATGCGACGGATCGTTCCAGAGGGGATTCGGGTTCCGCTTGGCCGCTGCGGTCGTTCATCATGGCCACGACGCGCCCCCTATGTCGCCCTCCATCGCTCGGCCGCCGAATGACCCGAGGTTTGGAGGTCAAGGACGAGAGCGCCTAGCTCCTGCACCACTCGCTCCGCGTCGGGTCCCGCCTCGGCCCACCCCGCCACAGGCCTGGCGGTGCCGCAACCGCCCCACCCCAGTGCCGCGGAATGCGTG
>JADGHN010000028.1 GCA_019683875.1 Clostridia bacterium | reverse complement strand
CCGGGCCAGTCGAAGACGGACTCGATGAGGAACGTGCCCGTCAGAGAGTACGCGAACGTGAGCGCCATCACCGTCAGCGTCGGCGCGATGGCGTTCTTCAGCGCGTAGCGGTAGACGACGACCCGCTCGCGGAATCCGGCCGCGCGCGCCGCGCGCACGTAGTCCTCGCCGAGCGTCTCGATCATCGAGGAGCGCAGCATGCGCACGATCAGCCCCAGCGGGTAGGCGGCAAGCGTTACCGCCGGCAGGATCAGGTGCGCGAGGGCGTCCTTCACCACCGGCCAGTTCCCCTCCAAAAGGCCGTCGACCAGGAAGGAGCCGGTGATCGGCCGCACCGGGTGGAGGAGCGGCGTCATCGTGTCGATGCGCCCGGAGAGCGGCAGGAGGTGCAGCTGCTTGAAGAAGACGAGCTGCAGGATCATCGCCAGCCAGAACGTCGGCATCGACACGCCGCCGATGGACGTGAGCCGCGTCAGGTGGTCGAGCCAGCGCCCGCTGCGCGCCGCGGCCGCGACGCCGAGCGGGATCCCCAGCGCCACGGCCAGGGCCATGCCCGCGACGGTCAACTCCAGGGACGCCGGCAGGAACGTGCGGATGTCGGCCGCGACCGGCTCGTGCGTGCGGATGGAGACGCCCAGGTCTCCGTGCAGGAGCTGGCTCACGTACCGGCCGTACTGCACGTAGAGAGGTTTGTCCAGGCCCAGCTCCACGCGGGCGCGCGCGATCTGCTCCGCCGTGGCGTGCGGCCCCACCCAGCGCGCGGCCGGGTCGCCCGGCGCCACGCGGGCGATGGCGAACGTCACGATGGTCAATCCCCACACGACGATCAGGCCGAGCAACAGTCGCCGGCCGATATACGCAGCCACGGCCGCTCACCCCCTATGAGATGCCGGCGCGCTCCGCCACGCTTCGCGCCGCCGTTCCGGCCGATGCGAAGCACCGGCCCCCGGAGCGGGGGCCGGTGCCCGCGCCATTCGCGCCCGTGCGCTCACTTCCGGTACGCGTTGTAGAAGAACACGACGTTCGGGTAGGCCGGGTTGTCGACGTAACCCCCGAACGACTTGCGGACCGGCCGGACGTAGTTCTGGTCGTAGATGAACACGGCCGGCGCGTCCCTGACCAGGATCTCCTGCGCCTGCGCGTACTTGGCCTCCGCCTGCGCGCGGTCGGTTGCGGAGATCTGGTTGGCGTCGTCGATCAGCTTGTCGAACTCCGGGTTGCTGTAGTACGCGAGGTTGAAGTTCACCGTGTCCTCGCTGTGGAACATGTTCCACAGGAAGCTGTACGGGTTCGCGTAGTCCGGCCACCAGTACATCATGAGAATGTCCTGGCGCTTGTTGGGATCGGTGGCCTTCGCCAGCTGCCACTGCGGATCCCACGGCATCGCCTGGATGTCCAGGGTGATGCCCAGCTTCGCCAGCTCGGCCTTCCAGAGCTCCGCCACGCGGCGCTCGTTCTCGTCGCCGGAGGTGTAGGTCAGCGTCAGCTTGAGGCCCGGCTTCACGCCCGCCTGGTCCAGAAGCTGCTTCGCCTTTTCGAGGTCGTCCTGGTACTGGAACAGGTTGTCGTCGTGACCCCAGAGGCCCGCCGGCACCGGACCGCGCGCTTGCGTGGCCATGCCGTGCATCACGTCGTCGATCACGCTCCGGTACGGGAAGGCATACGAGAGCGCCTGGCGGACGCGCACATCGTCCAGCGGCTTCTTCTTGGTGTTGAAGAAGGCCAGCAGGTTCTGCCACGCGTTCGTCCTCACGATCTCCACGTTCGGGTCGTTCTTCAGCGCCTCAAGCTGCTCGTACGGCAGCTGGTCGACGACGTCCGCCTGGCCGGCCTGCAGCATCTGCATCTTGGTCGAGGTCTCCTCGACCGGCTTGATGATCACCGTGTCGAACTGGTTGTCCTTCCACCCGCCCCAGTAGTCGGGGAACTTCTGCAGAACCAGGGAGTCGTTCTGCTTCCAGCTCTTCAGCATGTACGGGCCGGTGCCCGCCTCGTGCTGCTTGTTGAACCAGTCGTCGCCGTTCTTCTTCAGCACGTCCGTGTCGAACACGTACGCCGCGTACGGCGAGCTCACGATCAGGTCCATCGGCGCGGCATACTTGAGGTGGAACACCACCGTGGATTCGTCCGGCGTGTCGATGGACTGGATCGGGTCCAGGATGTAGGCCGCGCCCTTCCCGTGCTTCATCGTCCGCTCAAAGGACGCCTTGACGTCCGCCGACGTCATGGTCTTGCCGGTGTGGAACTTCACGCCCTTGCGCAGCGTGAACGTCCACGTGAGCGCGTCGGGCGAGCTCTTGTAATCCGTCGCCAGGACTTTGATGAAGGAATTGGACGCCGGGTCGTAGCGCAACAGCGTCTCGTAGAAGTTGTTCATGGCGATGATTTCGTTCGAGAAGCCGTCGCTCGGGTCCCAGAAGATCATGGGCTCCGTGGTGACGGCGTAGACCGCCACGTTCTCGGCGCCGCCCTGGGAACCCGACGATCCCGTGCCGCTGCTGCTCGATCCGCCGCCGCATCCGGTCATCAGCACGGCGCCGGCGAGGAGTGCCGCGGCAAGCCGCGCGAGCCGCCGCATCGTTCCGCTCCAGAGCTTGTCCAACACGCGATCGCCCCCATTGGGATCAGCGTCACTGAACACCACTTTAATCCCATTGAATCCGGTGGACATGGGGATTTCAAGATCATGGGAAGATTCTGCAACCATACAAGCCCCTGTCGCGTGTGGGCCGCCGGCCTCAGGCCGGCATCGGGCCTTTGCCGACGCACCCTTGACGGCGAACGTATGTTCGGTTACGTTGGCCTGGAAGGGAGAGTCGACGCTGAACGTCGGAGCACGGGTCCTGCGGCGGCTGTTGCTCTGGCGCCAGGGACTGTTGCAGACGGACGAGGTCCAACCTTGGCAGGCGGAGTTGCGCGGCGATACGGGGGCGCTGGAGGCCATCCGGCGCCTGGAGTGCGTCCAGGTGGATCCCGTCTCGGCCGTCGCCCCGAACCATCACCTGGTGTTGGCCGCGCGCGTCGGCGGGTACCGGGCCGCGGACCTGGAGGCCCTGTACCCTGTGGGGCGTGTTTTCGAGTACGCCAGCAACGCCCGCTGCGTCCTGCCCACGGAGGATCTGCCCACCTATGCGGTGGTCATGGAGCACTTCTGGAGAGCCGCCCTTGCCTCCCCGAACACGGACGTCGACACCTTGAACCGCATCGTCGAGGCCCTCGGGCGGTCGCCCGGGCAGACGGCGCGCCAGCTCGGCACGGCGTCGGAATTGTGGTCCGCGGGGTACATGCCGGCCGGGGACACGCCCCGCCCGGACGGCATCCCGCCCCTGGGCCAGCTTCTCCTGGGAGGGCGGGCCGTCGTCGCGCGCCGCGCCGGAATCGAGAAGGGATACGCGCTTCCCGAACGCGTCCTGCCGCCTCACATCTGGAGCCAGGTGGAGGGGGTCCGGGGCCTCCCCAGCCTTGCCGAGGCGCTGGAGGCGTTCCGTCGCGAGCTTCGGTGGAAGTACTACCGTGCCCTGCGCGTGTTCGACCTGTCGGACTTCCGCTTCGGCTGGACGGCCATGCCGGCCGCGGAGCGCCGCCGGCGGGCGGAGGAGGACGTGCGCCGAGGCCTCCTCCGCGAGATCCGCGTCGAGGGGCTGCGGCGGCCGTACTTCGTCCTGGCGGAGGACCTGGACCACCTGGACGCGTTGGATCGCGCCGACGTTCAGCCGTTCGTGGCCTTCGTCCCCCCTCTGGACAACCTCCTCTGGTCCCGCCGGCGGCTTGAGGACCTCTTCGGCTTCTCCTACACGTGGGAGGTGTACACTCCCAAGGAGAAGCGCACATTCGGCTACTACGCGATGCCCATCGTGGAAGGCGACCGCCTCGTCGGTCGCCTGGACCCTCGCTTGGACAGGGGCTCCGCCACCTTGCGCATCGAGCGCATCGCGCTGGAGGACGGCGTCGCGCCGGATCGCGCCCGCGTCCGTCGCCTGAGCGCAGCCCTGGACGCGTTCGCGCGCGCGCACGGCGCGTCCGGGTGGACGGTCGAGCGGGCGGAGCCGGATGCGCTTTTGAGCCGTCTCGCGCGGGCGGCCGGCCGATCGTAGCCCGTCAGGACGCATAGGAGGACACATGCGGCAGGCTTCTCGTCTGGACCCGGCGCACGTTCTCATGCTGGGGGCGGCGCTGGCGGAGGGCACCTTTGGCGCGACGTTTTTCGGGTACGGCCCTCTGTACATGCGGGAGACGCTCGGCTGGGCGCACCTGTCCCGGATCACGCTCACCACGGGCCTGGCGTCGCTCGTCACGTTCGTCATGGCTGCGGCGTGGGGCCGGCAGGGCGACCGGACCGGGCGGCCGCTCGCGCTGGTCGCCTCCGGGCTCGGGCTTGCCGCGTCGCTCATGCTCGCCCTGTCGCTGACGCGCGGCAGCGGGCCGTTCATGGCCGAGGCGGTGGCGACGGCCGCGGCGCTCGCGGCCGTGCCGGGTCTCGCGCCGGCGTGGCAGACGCTGCGCCATCCCGACAGGCCGGCGCAGGCGGTCGCGGGTTTCTATCGCGCCCGCACGGCCGGCTGGTTCGTGGGAAGCATCGTCATCAGCGTGTGTGTGCGCGAATTCAGCATCGCCGTCCTACCTCACGTGTTGCAGGCGGTCGCGGCAGGCTCGGGCCTAATCGCCGCTGGACTGTGGATCGTGCAGGCGAGGCCGGCAGCTTCACGCAGGTCGAGGCCGCCCTTGGACGCGGCAACGCCGGGCGTGGGCGCCCCCACGGCTTCGCTCGCGCGCGCGGGATTCACGGCTGAGCCGCAACTGCCGGCGGCGTCTCCGGCGACGGAACTCGTCCCCAGTGAGGATGCGGCATTCCGCCCGGAGCGGTCGTTCCCTCACGCCGCCGGGCAGGGCCGTGCGTGGCGGAATCCTGCCGTCTTGAGCGTGGCCCTGTACGTGCTCTTCGTGGCCTGCGCCAGCGAGGCGTTCTTCGCTCTCCTCGGCCCGTACCTCACGGAGTACCTGCACGGGTCGACGGACGACGTCGGCCTCACCCTCGGCGGGTCTAGCCTGCTGGGCATGGCGGTGCTGGGGCCGATCGGGCGGCTGGCCGACCGCTACGGTCCGCACCGCGTGCTGCGCGCGGCCGCGCTCGGCTACGTGATCATGTTCTCGCTCAGCATCCTCGTCCGCGACCCGCTGGCCACGGCCATCATCTACACCCTGCCGATGTACCCCCTGGCGACGGCCGGCGCCACGGGTTGGCTCGCCTACCGGACGCCGCCCAGCGTGCGCGGCGAGGCCGTCGGCATCTGCGAGGGCACGGCGGCGCTTGCGGGGGCTCTCGGCGCCCTGGCGAGCGGCGCCGTGGCCGACGCGCTCGGACTGGCCTGGGTGCCGGCCGCGTCGCTGGTCTCGGCCAGCGTGGGACTGGCGATCGCGTGGTTCCTCGTCGGCCCGAGCGAGGCCACGGGCTCGGCGGCGCCGCGGGAGATGCCGCGGCCGGCGGCGGGTCGGTAGGCGTCCGAACCCCCGGCAGGCGGGCCACAAGCGGGCGCGAGCGCGGACGGTGCCGCTATGCCGTCTCGCGCGCCGCCGCGCGGACGTCGCGCACGCGGCTGAACAGCAGGATCCCCGCGAGGGACGCCACCGCGACGGCGCCGAACAGGCCGGCGTCCCCCGCGCGCCGCGCGGCCAGCGCCAGCAATACCGGCCCCGCGGCCAGCCCGATCGTCCGGAAGACGGCGACGAGCGACAGCGCCTCGCCGGCCCGCTCGTCCCGGTAGAGCGCCAAAGCGATCCGGTTGAGCGGCGCGCCCATGGTGAACGCCGTGCCCATGCCGAAGAAGGCCATCGCCACCACGAAGCGCGCGAACGTCAGGTGCGGCAGGGCCAGCAGCACGCCGCCCACGGCGCCGGCCGCCAGCCCGATCTGCAGAACGCGCCGGGGTCCGATGCGATCCACCAGCACGCCCCCGGCACCGGCCAGGACGGCGCCGGAAACGGCGGCCGGCATCACCGCGAGCCCGGACTCGAACACGCTGAAGTGCAGCACGCGCTGCGCCAGGTCGGGCACGAACACGGCCGCCGCCATGTCGAGGCCCACGATCGCCGCGCCGGCAACCAGCGCCGCACCGGCGGCGTTCGCGATGGCGCCGGTGTCGAGAAACGGCACCGGGGCGCGCCGTTGCCGGTGCGCGAACAGCGCGAAGAGCGCGACGGCTGCGCCCCATGCCGCCCAGCGCGCGGCCCCGCCGTACGTCAGGCCCAGGAGGACGCCCGCCACGGCGCTGGCGAAGGCCACGCCGCCGGCGACATCCGGCAGCTCCCGGCCGTGCCCAGGCGTCGCCGGAAGCGTCGGCACGAGCAGCAGCACGAGCGCCGCCAGGGGGAGATTCAACATGAAGATCGCCGGCCAGCCGAACGCCTGCGCGAGCGCCCCGCCGACGTTCGGGCCGATGATGCTCGCCAGGCCGAAGACGGCGCCGAAGATGCCGAGCGCCGTGCCGCGCCGCTCCTCTGGGAAGAAGCGCACACCCTCCGCCTGGGCGTTCGGGAAGATCGTCCCCGCCCCGGCGCCTTGCACGGCCCGGCCCAGAAGGAAGACCCAGAACGCCCCCGACCAGGCGACAACCGCCGAACCGGCGCCGAACAGCGCCATCCCGACGGCGAACAGGCGGCGCCGCCCGTAGCGGTCGCCCAGCGCGCCGGCGAGCACCGTGGCCGCCGCGTATGCGACCGTGTACGCCGTCACCGTCCATGCGTCCCAGGTGAGCGACACGCCGAAATCCTTCGCGATCAAGGGAAAGGCCGGGCCGATCACGCTCACGTCCAGGGCCCCGACCAGCACGCCCAGCAGGTACACCGTCAGAGCTCGTGCCATGGTTTCGCCTCCAACGCGGTGACCGGCGTCACCCGCTCGGTCCCCCTAACCCCCGATGACGCCGTGCCGTCGCAACACCTCGGCGATGCCGCCCGGTCCCGGCACGACATCGTCCGCCAGGAACCGCGCCGCCGGCACCGCGCGCCGCGCCGCCACCGCCACCGCCGCGTAACTCAGCATGGGCAGGTCGTTGATGCCGTCGCCGAAGGCCATGGTGGACGCCCGCGGGATGCCCAGGTGCTCGCAGAGCCACGCGAGGGCGATCCCTTTCGTCGCCTGGCGGTGGGTGATGTGGAGCACGACCGGGTCGTCCCGGTCCGGCAGCGCGAGGAGCCGGATCTCGCCGTCCAGGTGGCCGAAGGCGCGCAGGAGGCCGCGCACCGCCTCCCGACCGACGGCGACCACCTGGAACGGGTCGCGGTCGAGCGACCGGACGAGGCCGCCGACCACGCGCTCGAACGGCTGGAGCTCGTAATCCGGGGGCCAGAAGCCGGCGCTGGGGTGACGGTTGAACAGAAACTCGTCCTCGAGGTCGACGCGGACGGCGATCTCGTGGGCGTCGGCCCACGCGACGATCTCGCGCGCGACGGCCACCGGCAGGCGCCAACTGTGCAGGAGCCGGCCCTCGTGGTCCTGCACGAGGGCGCCGCCGGTGGTGATGGCCGGCACGTCGGGCCCCAGCTGCGCGGCGTACTCCCTGCACGCCACCCACGTGCGGCCGGTGGCGACGACCAGCCGCACGCCGCGGTCGCGCGCCGCGTGAAGCGCGGCCAGATCGTCCGGGTGGATATGGCCGTCCTCGCCGAGGAGCGTGTCGTCCAGGTCCAGCGCGATGAGGCGGATGCCCGGCGGGAAACCCGCTGCTTCCGCGGCGCGGCGGGCTTGAGCGGCTTGCGGCGTCGTGTCGCCGGCGGCTTTGGCGTCGTCCATGTCGATGGTTGCGTCGCGCGATTCGAGGCTCATACGGCCATGGTAGCAGAAACGACGCGCGCAATCTGCGCCCCAACTCGTCGTATCGTTTACACCGTTTTAAACGTTTCCTGCATAGCGTACAATGTCACCGGGATCGGAGGTTACCACGATGACGGACGCCACCCGGCGCGCGCGCGAGCTGCTCATCGAAGCGCTGGGCCGCCAGAGCGCCTTCTGGGGCCTGGGCAAGGCGCCCGGCGAGATCTACGCCGTCCTTTACCTCGCCGGCCGCCCGCTCAGCCTTATGGAGGTCGCGGAGGCGCTGGGCGTCACGAAGGGCGCCGTCAGCCTCGCCGTCCGCCCGCTCGAGCAGCTGGGCATGGTGCGCCGCTCGTGGAAGCGCGGGGATCGCCGCGTGTACTTCGAGGCGGAGACCGACTTCTGGCGCATTGGCCTCGCCGCGCTGAGCCGGCGCCAGAAGCCGGAGTTCGATGCCTCGTTCCGGCTGGTCGAGGAGGCGGAGGCTGCGCTCGCCGCCAGCGTGCCCGACCAGGCCGGCGAAGCGACCGGAGACGGCGGCCGGACGGGGGACCCGGAAGCCCGCGAAGCCCTGCGCCGCATCCGGGCGCTGCGGAACTTCTACCGTGCGCTCGACGCGGTGGTCGACGCCATCGTGCGCCTTGGACCGCGGGAGCTGGAACGACTTGCGGCGGCGATCGCGGACCTCGCGAGCGCAGCCGCGGAACGCGCGGAAGGGAGGACACAGGGATGAAGGTCGTCGTCACGGGAGCCGCTGGATATCTGGGCCGGCGCGTGGTGCGGCAATTGCGGGCGGCCGGGCACGAAGTGCGGGCCATGGTTCACGGGGCCGCCCCCGCCGGGGCTGCCGCTGCCGGTCCGTCGCCGGTCGGGGCCGCCTCGGGCGTGGAAACGGTCGCCGCCGACGTCCGCGACCCCGCCGCGCTGGAGCGGGCGCTGGCGGGCGCGGAGGCCGTCGTCCACCTCGTCGCCATCATCCGCGAGCGCGGCGACGCCACCTTCCACGCCGTCAACGTCGAAGGGACGCGCAACGTGGTCGCGGCGGCGGAACGGCAGGGCGTCCGCCGCATCGTGCACGTGAGCGCCCTGGGGGCGCGGGAGGACCCGAGCCTGCGGTACATCCACTCCAAGTGGCTCGGAGAGCGGGCCGTGCGCGAGTCGCAGCTGGAATGGACGGTGCTTCGCCCGTCCGTCATGTTCGGCGAGGGCTTCGGGTTCCTCGACCGCCTTGTGCAGTCGATCCGCATGGCGCCGCCGCCGATCGTGCCCCTGCCGGCGGGCGGCCGCACCCGGTTCCAGCCGATCGCCGCCGATGACGTGGCGCGTTGCGTCGTCGCCGCCCTGTCCGGCGGTTCGCACGCCGGGCGCGTGTATGAGATCGGCGGCCCGGAGCGGCTCACCTACCGCGAGATCCTGGAACGCGTGATGCAGGCGCTGGGCGTCCGCCGGATTCCCGTCCCCGTGCCGATGGCGCTGATGAAACCCGTCGTGCCGGTGATGGCGCGCCTCCTGCCGGATCCGCCCGTCACCCCGGAAGAGCTGGCGCAGCTGGCCCACGACAACGTGACGGACCCCGACTCCGTCCGCAGGGCTTTCGGTTTTGAGCCGCAGGCCATGACGCCCGACGCCATCGCGTACCTGAAGAACGCGCGAGGGTGAAAAAAAACGGGCAGGAGGCCAACGCCTCCTGCCCGCGCCCTGCGAAATGCTGGGCCCGATGACGCCGACGAGAACCCGCCCGTCGCCGGGGCACGGGCCGCCTCGGCGCGTCGCGCGCCATCCAGTGAAGGCGCCCGGCCCGCGGCGACCGTCCTCAGGACGAGGACGACTCCGACGACCGTTCCGTCGGCGCCAGCGCCGTCCACGCCGCCGCAATGGCGCCGACCGCGCCGGCGATGAACGTCACCCAGGTATCCGTGGTCAGGTGCGTGAAGCCGAGCACCCACGGAGAGACGGCCAGCCACGCGCTGAACAGCGCGGCGAGCCACTCGCGCCACGTCGACTCCCGCACGGAATCGAGCGCGGTCCAGGCGCCCGCGATCAGCGTCAGGAGACCGAACACAAGGTCGTTCCAGAAGACCCCGCTATCGTTCTCGGCCGACGGCAGCGCCCACGCGCTGATCACGAACCACGCGCCAACCAGAGCCGTCAGCCACTCGCGCCAAGTCGTCCGCTGCATACGTTTCACCTCCGAACCACTGGACCGTCCCGGAACCGGGATGATGCGGAGGTATTTGGAATGATCCGGAGAACCGGCCAGGGATTTCCGACCGGTTCTGGCTGTATTATGTAACCTTCGTCGGCCGAGCGGAAGGCCGCCCGTCCAATGGGGGCCGAACAGAAGGGCCGGCAGACCCCATCCTCCGGAGCCTGCCGGCCACGTTTCTCATCCGCGCTCGCTCGTGCTCACTCCGCCGCGCCCGCTCACGACCGCCTTCCGCGACCGGTCATCGCCCGGCCCACCGCTTGGCCGGCGACGCAGCGGCGGACGGGGTCACTCGCCCTTGGCGGGCGCCGCCTCCCCCTGACGTTGGAACACCTCGCCCAGCGCGCCCACGGCGCCGAGGACATTCATGAGGTCCGACGGGATGAAGATCTTCGTCGCCTTGCCGTCCGCCACGGCGCGCAGCGCGTCCAGCGCCTGCAGCGCCAGCACGGCCTGGTCCGCGCCCGCTTCCCGCAACAGGCGCAAGCCTTCCGCCTGCGCCTGGCGCACGCGGAGGATGGCCTGCGCCTCGCCTTCCGCCTCCAGCACCTGCCGCTCCTTGGCCGCTTCGGCCGCCAGCACGACGGCCTGCTTCTCGCCCTCCGCCCGCAGGATGGCCGACTGCTTCGCGGCCTCCGCCGCGGTGACCGTCGCGCGGCGTTCACGCTCGGCCTTCATCTGCATCTCCATCGCGTGCTGGATCTCCGCGGGCGGCTCGATGGCGCGCAGCTCCACGCGGTTGACCTTCACGCCCCACTTGTCGGCCACCTCGTCGAGGTGGATGCGCAGCTTGGCGTTGATCTGCTCGCGCGAGGTGAGCATCTCGTCCAGGGTGAGGTCGCCGGCGACGTTGCGGAGCGTCGTCTGGATGAGCCGCTCGATGGCGACGTGGTAGTTGCTGATCTCGTACACGGCCCGTTTCGGGTCGACGACCTGGATGTACGCGATGGTGTCGACCTGGACCGTCACGTTGTCCTCCGTGATGACGGGTACCTTCTGGAACTCGACCGGCTGCTCCCGCAAGTCCAGCACCGCCCGCACGGAGTCGATGAACGGCACGATGATGTGCAGGCCCGGGCCGAGTGTCGTGTGGTAGCGGCCCAGCCGCTGGATGATGACGGCCGTCGCCTGCTCCACGATCCGGATGGACCGCGTGAGCAGCGCGATGGCGAAGAGGGCCACGATCACGGAAAGGATGGTCGCAAACATCAGGCGTCTCTCCTCACGAACAGCGTGATGCCCTCGATGGATTCGACGACGACGCGCGTATCCTTCGCGAGCGGCTCGTCGGCGCGGGCCGCCCAGTCGTCGCCGCCGACGCGGACGCGACCGCCCTTGAGCGGGTCGATCGGCCGCGTCACGTACCCGACCGCGCCGATCAACGCCTCCGCGTTGGTCGGCCCGCCCTTGGCCTGCACCTTGCGGACGGCGAACGGCCTCAAGAAGAGGAGCGCCGCCACCGCCGCGACGGCGAACGCCGCGATCGACCCCGTCCACCCCGCGCCGAACCACGCGGTCACGCCGGCCAGAAAGGCCGCGGCGCCGAGCGAGAGCAACACGAAGTCGAGGGAGAAGATTTCGAGGATGAACAGGACGATGCCCGCTGCGAGCCAGACTTCGGCGATGGTCATGCCTTTCACCGCCCTTCCCAAACCGAAGGCCGCTTCAAGTCTATTCCTTTGGACGCGGAAAAGGTGGCAGGAGTTTAGCGGATGGGCTTCAAGTTCGCGCCGCGCCTTCAAGCTCCTTGGAGAGTTCGAGGTTCGCGCGGTAATCGATGGGCACCTCGATGATCGTGGACCGGTCCGCCGTCGCCGCCTTTTCAAGCAGCGCGGCGATGGACCCCGCCGTGTCCGCGTACGCGTAATGCGCGCCAAAGGCCTCGGCCAGCCGGGCCAGGTCCGGGTTGTCGAACGAGGTTCCAAAGGATCGGCCAAACTTCAGCTCCTGTTTCCAGCTGATGAGCCCGTAGCCCCCGTCCGCCCACACGATGACGGTCACCGGCGTCGCCAGGCGGCGGGCCGTCTCCAGCTCCATGCACGTCATGAGGAAGCCGCCGTCCCCGGCGAGGGCGATCGCCGGCCGGTCCGGATGCGCCAGCTTGGCCGCGATGGCGCCCGGAACGGCGATGCCCATCGACGCGAACCCGTTCGAGATGAGGACGGAGTTCGGCCGGCCCGTCTGCAGGTGGCGCGCCACCCAGACCTTGTGGGCGCCGACGTCCGACACCACCGTGGCCCCCCGGTCCATCCAGGACTGCAGCGGCCGGAGCGCCTCCCGCGGGTCCAGGCCGGCGCGCGCGTGCCGCCCTTCGCGCGGCGCCGGCCCGGCGTTCAGGATGCGCGCCTCCACCAGAGCCCGCCACGCCGCCGCCCTGGCCGACGGGGCGCGCCGCCCGACGGCCGCGCCCACTCGCTCGAGCGACGTCGCGAGCGCCCCGATCACCTCGGCGCAGGCGGGATAGTCCACCTCCGGGTCCGGCGGCGTCCGGCCGATGTGCACCACGGGCACGCGCCCGCCGGGGTTCCATCGCTCCGGCGCGTACTCGATGGCGTCGTACCCCACGGCCACGACGAGGTCCGCCTCTTCCAGCGCCGCCATCGGGTAGTCGCGCGACTGCAGGCCGACGGTGAGGAGGGAGAGCGGGTCGTCCGGCGGCAGCACGCCTTTGGCCATGAACGTGTTCAGCACGGGGATGCCCAGGTTGTGGGCGAACTGGCGCAGGGTCTCGGTGGCGTGCGCGCGGATGACGCCGTTGCCGGCGAGGATGACGGGCTGGCGGGCGTCCCGGATGCACGCGGCGGCGGCGCGGATGGCCGCCTCTGCCGGTTCGGGCGCGGCGTCGTCGCCCCTCGGCGCGCGCCGGACGGCGCGCGGTTCGCCGTCGACGGGCGACTCCGCCACGTCCTCCGGAAGCTCGACGTGCACCGCGCCGGGCTTTTCCGCCTCCGCGAGGCGGAAGGCCTTGCCGACGATCTCCGGCACCGTCTCCCCGCGCAGCACGCGCACGCTCCACTTCGTCACCGGTTCGTACATCTGGCGCGTGTCGATGGCCTGGTGCGACTCCTTGTGCATGTGGGCGAGCGCCGTCTGCCCCGTGATGGCGACGACCGGCGCGAAGTCCTGCGTGGCGTCGGCGACGCCGGTGAGCATGTTCGTGGCCCCGGGGCCGAGGGTGGCCAGGCACACGCCGGCGCGGCCGGTCAGGCGGCCGAGCACGTTCGCGATGAACGCCGCGCCGGACTCGTGGCGCGTCGGCACGAAGCGGACGGGCGAGCCGGCGAGCGCGTCGAGCACGTCGATGTTCTCCTCGCCGGGCACGCCGAAGACGTGGGACACCCCCTCGACTTCCAGGCAGCGCACGAGGAGTTCCGCGGCCGTCAGGCGCTCGGATTCCAGGCGCCGGCGCAAGCGATCGTCACCTGCCCGGTTGCCAGTATGCCACACGGGCTGCCGGCGCACGCCTGGCCGCTCCAGTGCGATCTCGACTCACGCGCCTCCGCCGACGGCCACCAGGAGAATGCCGAGGGCCACGAACAGCGCGCCGATCATCTGCGTCCACGTGTACGGCTCATGGAGGAAGAGGCTGCTCACCCAGACCGTGAAGACGGGCGACACCGAAAGCGCGACGGCCGCGCCGCCGGCGGTGCCCCATTTCAGCGCGAGGTAATAGAAGAGGTCGCCCGCGAGCGTGGCGAGAAACGCCTCGAGGCCGAGGTAGAGCCAGTCGATCGGCGCGATCGCCGCGAGGCGCGCGGTCCGCCCGGCGCCGACCATCCACGCCAGGATGAACGTCATCGTCACGATGGTGCGCGCGACCAGCCCGTCGACCGGGTGGATGTCGCGCAGCCCGAGCTTGCCGAAGACCGGCGCGATTCCCCAGCAGAGAGCCCCGAGAAGTCCCAGGAGGAGGGTGTTGTTCACGCGAGCCCGGCCCCCCGAATCAAGGCCCGTACTCCACGATCCGCGGCAGCGGGCGGTAGTGGTCGACGCCCATCGGCTTCGTCTCGGGCGGCTGGCCGGGCCGCTCGATCGTCACCCACGTGCGGACGGTGACGCCGTCCAGCCCTTCGCCGATCACGCGCTCCTCCCCGTGCGGCAGGGCCGGGTTCGCGCGGCGGATCGTCGGCGCCTTCTCGCGCGACAACTCCTGGTGGTGCCAGGTCACGACGGGCGGGTCGTACGACCCGTAGAGGGCGACGTAGAGCGTGTACCCCTTCGTGTCCGACCAGATGACGATCGGCGCGTCGCGGTTGTTGCGGAACTTGAAGTCCAGGGCTCCCCAGGCGATCGTCGCGTCGCGGCCGGGCGGCACGTAGGGCACGGGCATCCCGTGCGGGTGGCGCTCCACGACCTGCAGGTCGGCGAAGACGACGGCGTTGTACATCGTCGAGGAGATCTTGCACACGCCGCCGGCGATCGTCGGCACGATGCGGTTTCCGATGTACGTCGGGCCGTCGCGGTAGCCGCGGTTCGCGGTGAACGGTCCGATGGCGCGCAGCACGGAGAACACTTGCCCCGGCTCCACGACGTGGCCGGCCAAAAGGTCGGCGGCGAGACCGATGTTGTACTCCTCGTTGAACAGCGGGTTGGGCAGCGTCGTGCGGAACGCGGCGACGAGGCGGTCGCTGCGCGTCTGCGCGAGGAGGGCGGCGAGGCGCGGCGGCATCTCCGCCGACCAGGGCAGCTCGCCCTCCGACACGCGGCCGTACAGGCGGGCGTCCGTCTTTCCGGGCTGGTCACATTGGGCGTCGTCGCCCGGGGCGGCGGGTTCGGCCGGAGCCGTCGCCGGAGCGGCCGAACGGGGCGGGTGCGCGACGTTCATCAGCGCGGCCCACGCCAGGATGGCCGCGGCAAGGACGCCGCCAATGCGCTTCAGAACGCCGGCCCGCATGCGGATGACCAAATCCCCTCAGTCCTTTCCACGCCGACGCGCACATAGACCTCTATGCGAACGCGGGCTCCGGTAGGTGTGGGGGAATTGCCATCTCTGCGCTCAATCTGGCGGCGCTGGTCCGCGCGGCCGCGGACGTTCTGCTCTACGCCTATCTGCCGATCTACCTGTACACGCACCTGGGCGAGGACCGCTTGTGGGTGATCGCGCTGCTGCCGGCCGTGCCCGGGGCCGTCCGCTTCGTGACGGCGCCCGCCTGGGGACGGCTGGCCGACCGCCTGGGCCGCCAGCGCCCGCTCCTCCTGATCGGCCTGGCCGCCTACATGGCCGCGATGCTCCTGCTCCCCCGCGCCGGCGCGCCGCTCGACGCGGTCGCGCTGATCGCGGCGTCGTCCGTCTTCAGCAGCGCCTTCAACCCCGTCGCGCGCCTGTGGCTGACGCTGCGGGACCCCGGGCGCGCCCTCGGGTGCCTCGCGCGGTGGCAGCAGGCGGAGGCGGCCGGGTTTCTCCTGGCCAGCGCGCTGCTCGGATGGACCGTCGACGGCGACTTCGCCGGCCTTAAGACGTGGATGTGGATGGCGGCGGGAGCGTTCGCGGTCTGCCTTGCGTGGGTGGGGCGGGCCGTGCCGGACGTGCCGGTGCGCGCGACCGGCGGGTGGCGCGCGTGGGAGCGGGAGCCGGACGCGGCCGAGGGGCGCCGCGTGGGGCGCGACGGCGACGCGCGCCGCGCGGCCGCCGCCGGGGGGCGATCGCCCGCAGCGGTGCTCGCCTTCGTGCTCGTGGCGTCCCTCACGTGGGAGGCGGTGGGAGCGACCTACGGCGTGTACGTCACGCAGGTGCTGGGCGTCCCCGCCAAGGTCTACGGGCTGACGGTCAGCGCCTCGACGGTCGTGAGCCTCTGGGCCTACGGCCCGCTCGCGGCGGCGGCGCGGCGTCGCGGCGGCGACCGGCTCTTCTTGTGGAGCGCGGTCGGCTACTGCGCCATGTACCTGCTCATGGCGTCGCGGTCCCCGTGGGCGGTGAGCCTCGCCTACCTGATCCCGATGAGCGCCGTGCTGCGCACGGCCACCAACGCCTGGCTGACCCTTCGCGTCCCCGACACGGTGCGCGGCCGCGCGAGCGGCCTGCTCGACGCGACCGAAGCCTGCGCGGCGGCGGTGGGCGCCCTCCTGGGCGGCGTCGCCGCCCACCATCTCGGGCTCGCCTTCGTCCCGAGGGCCGCCCTGGCCGGCAGCCTGCCCCTCTTCCTGATCCTCGCCGGGCCGCGCGGGCGCGCGCGGCGGGAGGTGTAGCGCGCCCGGAGGGGCGGCGCCGGCTCAGTCGTACCAGAGCACGACGCCCGCGAAGGCGCAGCCGGTCCGCTCCACCACGTGCTCCGCCGATGCGACGCGGATCTCGGACGGCTCGCCCCGCAGCCGGTTGGCGAACGCTTCCACGACCATCCCCCGGACGATCCGTTCCGCGTCCTCCCTGGAGCCGCGCAGCGTGTGCTCCACGATCACGCCCGGCTTTCCCGGGGCGCCCAGGCCCACGGCCACCGCGGCCGCCAGCCGCGCGCCCCTCTCCGTGGATCGGATCGCGCCATACGCGATGGGCACGAGCGCCCCCGGGGGCAACGGGATGCGCTCGACCTCCCGGCAGCCGGGCGGCAGGATGCTGGAAACCTTGAGCAGGTTGACGTCGCCGACGCCCGCGGCCAGCAGCGCGGCATCAAAGGCCGTGAGGGGCTCACGGCCCTCCGCCGCCCCGCTCACCAGGGCGAAGCGCGTCGGTATGGGCAACATCGGCGTCCCTCCGCAAGTTCGTGGTTGGCGCGACGCATCGCGACGCGTCGGCATCCTATGAAGCCCCGGGACCGTGGGTGCAGCCGGCGCGGGGGACCGGGGACTTCGCAGGACTTGCGCACGAGGGTGTGGAATCGCGCTGCCAACTGGACATCGAGGAGGCAAAGCCATGGGTTACGCCGACAAACCCTGGCTGGCTCACTATCCGCCCCACGTCCCTCCCCGCCTCGAGTACCCCGACATCACCATGGGCCAGCTGCTCGAACGCACGGCACGGCAGAAGCCGGACGGCATCGCGGTCCGGCTGGGCTCGTTCCAGATGACGTACCGGGAGCTGTACGGCGCGGCCACGTACTTCGCCGCGGGCCTGCAGCGGCTTGGGGTGCGCAAGGGCGACCGCGTCGCCCTGATGCTGCCGAACCTGCCGCAGTACGTCATCGCGTACTACGGCACGATGATCGCCGGAGGCATCGTCGCGCAGGTGAACCCGCTCTACGTGGAGCGCGAGCTGGAGCACCTCCTGAACGACTCCGGCGCCGAGGTCATCGTCGCGCTGGACGCGCTCGTCCCCCGGGTGGAGGCGGTTCGCGGCCGCACGCGCCTGCGCCACGTGGTCGTGGTGCGCACCCCGGGAGCGGCGGGCGCGGGAGCGGGCGCCCAGGCCACGGGCGGGGCCGCGTCCGCGGCTTCCGGCGCCGCCGGCCCGGCCATCCCGTTCGAGGACCTGACGGCGCCGGCATCGCCCGAACCCGTCGCCATCAATCCGAAAGAGGACGTCGCCGTGCTCCAGTACACCGGCGGCACCACGGGCACCAGCAAGGGCGCGATGCTCACCCACTTCAACCTCGTCGCCAACGCGGTGCAGACCGCCACGTGGGTGTCGAACATGCTCAGCGAGGACAATGTCGTGCTCAGCGCCCTGCCGCTCTTCCACTCCTACGGAATGACGGCCTGCATGAACTACGCCGTCCACACCGGCGCGACGATGCTCCTCGTGCCGCGCTTCGATCCGCAGGCGGTGCTGGAGCTGATCCGCACCTGCCGGCCGACGTCCTTCCCCGGCGTGCCGACCATGTACGTGGCCATCAACAGCCTGCCGGGCGTCACGCCCGAGGACCTCTCCAGCCTCCGCGTGTGCAATAGCGGCGGCGCGGCCATGCCGGTCGAGGTCATGCGGGAGTTCGAGCGTCGCACCGGCGCCACGGTCGTGGAAGGGTACGGCCTCTCGGAGGCCTCGCCCGTCACGCACACGAATCCCACCACGGGGCTGCGCAAGCCGGGCAGCATCGGCCTCCCCCTCCCCGACACGGAGTGCCGCATCGTCGACGTGGAAACGGGCGAGCGCGACGTGCCCGTCGGCGAGGTGGGCGAGCTCTGCATCCGCGGCCCGCAGGTGATGAAGGGCTACTGGAACCGGCCGGAGGAGACGGCCGAGACGCTGCGCGACGGCTGGCTCCACACCGGGGACATCGCCCGCATGGACGAGGACGGCTACTTCTACATCACCGACCGGAAGAAGGAGATGATCATCGCCGGCGGCTACAACGTCTACCCGCGGGAGGTCGAGGAGGTGCTCTACGCGCACCCCGGCGTGAAGGAGGCGGCCGTCGTCGGCGTCCCCGATCCCTACCGCGGCGAGACGATCAAGGCGTTCGTCGTGACGAAGCCGGGCGTGGTGCTGGCGGCCGGCGAGCTCGACGCGCACTGCCGGGCGCACCTCGCGCCGTACAAGGTGCCGCGGGAGTACGAGTTCCGCGACGACCTTCCGAAGAGCATGGTCGGCAAGGTGCTGCGGCGCGTGCTGCGGGAAGAGGAACTGGCGCGGCGCAGGGAGGGGCAGGCCGGCGCGTGAAGGGGCTGGACTTCGGCGGCCGGCGCGTGGCGCGGGCTCTCGCGGAGCAGGGCGTCACGCACCTCTTCACCCTCTGCGGCGGCCACATCCAGGCGATCTACGACGGCTGCCTGGACCACGGCATCCGCGTCGTCGACTTCCGCCA
>JADGHN010000027.1 GCA_019683875.1 Clostridia bacterium | reverse complement strand
GCGAGCGCCGGGGGCGCGCCCTGGCGCGCCGCCAGCCGCAGCGCGACGAGCCAGCGCGCGCCCTTCGGGTCGACGGCCGGGTCGGTGCGCCCGAAGCGGACCCCTGGCGCGAGGAGCGGCGCGTACCACGGCACCTCGCCCCGCGCGGCCCGCTCGAACGATGGCGCGCGCGGCCCCTCCGGCGCATAGGCGATGACCAGCTCGTTCGCCAGGAACGCCACGTGCCAGGCGAACGGGCGGCCGTCCCCCACCTCCGCGTCGACGGCGGCCGGATCCGCGCCCAGCCACAGGTCGGGGCGCTTCACCCCGTCCTCGAGCAGCCGCAGATTCTCGTACGTGCCCCCGCCCTCGCCTTGCACGCGCAGCCCGAGCCGTGCGGCCGCCGGCACGACGTCCGTCTCCACCGGACCGACCAGCGAGCCGGCGTACAGCACGTCGACATCCTCCGGGCGGGCCTGCGGGCTGCGCCCGCCGTGGACCGCGCACCCCGAGACAAGCACGCCGGCGGCGAGGATCATCGCGCCGAGGATCGCGGCCCGCCCGCGCGCGCCTCGGCGCGCGGCGGGTTGACGACGACGCGCAGATACTCCCAAAGGAATTCCTCCGCAAACGCGAGCAGGTGGCGATCGACGCGCCCCAGCGTGTCCGTCGGCCAATGGTAGTTCGGGATCGCCCCGCCGCGGCCGATGCCCACGAACGTGATGACGCGGAACCCTCGTGCCGCGAGCGGCAGCGCGTCCGTGGGCAGGACCAGGTTGCGCCAGGGCCCCACGCGGTCGGGGGCGCGGTGCATGGAAAGCACGCGTGCGGCGGACAGCAGGTGCGTATCGTACGGATAGTACCGCAAGAGGCCCTCGCCGGTGAGAAAGCGCAGCTGGCCGCCGCCGATGTTGTCCAGGTTGACGATCAACGTCTCCCTGGGGTCGAGCGCGGCGGCGTGGTGACGAAGGAACGCCTTGGCCCCGCGCTCCCCGACCTCCTCCGCGCCCGTCAGCACCACCCACAGCGGGCGGGCGCTCGGCGGGTCGTCTCGCCAGCGCTCCGCGAGGGCCAGGGCCAGGGCGACGCCGCTGCCGTTGTCGTTCGCTCCGGGCACGTCGACGCCGCGCCACCCTCCCCATGCGAGGAGGGCCGCGAACACGAGAAGCACGACGGCGCACACCCGCGCCACCGGCGCGGGCCAGCCGGCCGCGGGCGAGAGGGCGTGGGCGCCGAGGGCCGCCGTGGCGCCGCCCAGCGCCGCGTACGCCAGGCCGAAAATGGCGGGCAACCATGGCACGAGGCGCGGGTGGAAGAGCCATGACGCCTTTTGCGTGTCGTAGTGGGCCATGAGGACGAGCGGCGAACGCTCAAGCGACGGGTCTCCCGGCCAGACCGCCACGACGTTCTGGGAAGGGGAACGCGGCAGGATGAGGTCGAAGTCGACGGCGAGCGACCCGAGCAACTCCCCCACGAGGATGGCCAGGAAGACGATCTGGACGGCCAAACCCCACCAGGGGTGCGACCAGGCGAGCGTGCAGGCCAGGCCGGCGGCGATCGTGACGAGGGCCGGCCCGCGGTACAGGGTGTCGCGCGGGGCGGAAAACGGTTCGACGCGGACATCCGCCCCGGTTTCGCGCAGCCGGTCGGCGAGCCGCCGCGCCGCCTCCGCCTCCAGCCGCGTCGTCGAGCCGCGATGGGGCAAGCGGCAGAGGTCGACCAGGTGGTCCCACGCGGCCATCGAACGACCTCCCAACGAGTGCCATGTCCATGGTACCCACGGGAGACCTGAGGCGAAAGGACCGGGCCTGCTACCGGATGTCGGCCGGCGATCGGAACAGCACGCGCTGGGCGTAGGCCCGCCCGCCGCCCATGACCTGCAGCGTCTCGCCGGGCGCCTCCTCGTACGCCGGCGACCAGCCTTCACCGGTCGGCACGACGGCTTCGACGCCCACGAGCACGCCCGCGTGGTCGACCAGCGCGCGCAGGCCGTGGCCCGGCCACCCCCACCGGACGCCGATCCCCGGCGCGAACGGGGCGAGCGCGCGCGCCTGCCGCCACGCGGCGTTGTGAGCGCGGACCGATTCCCACCGCGGCGCGGCCGTCGGCGGCAGGTTCAGGCGCCAATCCGGGACCGGAGGCTCGGCGCCCACGCCGTCGGGCAGCCGCAGGCGCACGGCCCGGACGGCGTCGCCCTTGACCAGGAACTCGATCGCGGCGCGGTCGCCCAGGCCCCACCAGTTCCCTTCCGACACCGCCTGCACGACATGGTACGCGGAGAGGGCCGGATCCCGGGCGCGCATGCCCTCCCAGGAGATCGAGCCGGGCGAGGCGCCGCCCCTGGACGCCAGCACGCCGGGTTTGCCGCGAGGATTCGCCTGGCCGCAGGCGACCGCGGTCGCGCCCAGCGCGGCCAGGAGCACGAGGAGCAGCGCCGCCGCGCGCGCCCGCGATCCCCGCCGCCTTCGCGCCGGAGCGGGCCCGCGGTGATCCGCCACCGCCACCACCCCTTCGCGGGGTAGTCTTGTCCAACGCTGGAGGATTCATGAAAGGAGGAACCACGCGCGCCCCGGCCCTTCCGCGACGCGGCCCTCGCCCCGCAGCTTCTGAAGGTGGGCGAGCACGGTGGCTTCGGCGAACGGGCGCAGGCGCTCGTCCAGGCTGTCGCCGTAGATCTCGCGGGCGATCTCCGGCACGGCGCGCCGGCCCGCGGCGAGCGCGGCCAGCACCTGGGCCTCCCTCTCCTGCCGGTGGCGGAGCACCTCCCGGATGGCCGCCTGCGGTCGCTCGATGACCGGGCCGTGACCCGGCGCGGCGCGTTCCGCGCCGAGAGCCAGAATTCGCTCCAGGCTGCGGAGGTACTCGCGCAAGTCGCCTTCAGGAGGGATGATGGCCACCGTGCCGACACCGGCCAGCAGATCCCCGGCGAGCAGCGTGCGGTCTTCGGCGCACCAGCCGGCCAGGTGGCCGGGCGCGTGGCCGGGCGTGAGGAGAACCTGGAGCGTGGTCCCGCCGGCGGGGATGGCGTCCCCGTCGAGAAGGGGCGGCCCCCAGAGGAGGCTCGGGTAGACGTGCCGCACGCGTTCCTCGACGATCGGATGCGCGCGCACCGGCGCGCCCAGAGCAGCCTGGAAGCGGTCCAGCCCTTCCACGTGATCCGGGTGCGCGTGGCTCAAGACGATCGCCTCGACGCGCGGCGCGCCGCAGTCCGCAAGCGCCGCACGGACGTCGTCGAGCCCCGCGGGTGCAGCGGCGCCGGCGTCCCACACCACCGCCCCGTCCCTCGAACCGATCACGTACACGTTCGTGTGGTCCGCGGGCGGGAGCGTCCGGGACGCCAACGGCACGCGCCAGACGTGGGCCGAGACGCGTTCGTGCGCCATGGCTCCATGGTACGCCTGAAACGCAACGGGGGCCACCCCGTCCGGAGCGGCCCCCACGTGCCCCGTGGGAATCGAACCCACCGCGACGAGTGCCGGTCACCCGCCGCCACCCTGAAGGGCGTTGCACTCAACGAAGGCGGATTTCGACGCGGGGCTGCGAGTTTCCTCGCGCGTCCCTAAGATTCCTTGTCCTGATGCAGGCGCCGGATCTCGCCCTCCACCAGGGCCTGGCACGCGTCGCAATAGCCGCTGGACTGGGAGCGGTTCTCCGGCGTCAGCTCCACCCCGCACCGCTGGCAGCGAGGCTTCTTCGTCTCTTCCTGCGCCACGTGCGACCACCTCTCCTTACGGCAGAACGTTCACGTCATCCGCCGCCGGCACGACCTCGATCCAGAGCGACCCGGCCGTCAGCCCCGCCGTCCGGCCGTCCTCGTCCTTGAACTCGATCCCCGACGGAGTGAAGCGCATCGTCCCGGCCGTGACTTTCCCGTTGCGGAAGAGCCATGCCTTGCCGGCCTTCTCCCACTGCACGTCGATCGCGCCCACCGTCCACGGGTCGGGGTTGGAGCGCACCGGCGCCACCACCACGATCACGTTGTCCGCGGCGATGGGGGACCCGTCCGCCGTCTCGTCCGCCTTGCCGCCCACCTCGCGCTGCCAGCGGCCGTCCGCGCCGCCCCGCCAGGCGACGGTGTCTCCGCCAGGGAACTTGACCTCGACGCCGGACGCGGCCTCGCCATCGGCCGCCGGGCCCAGCGGCAGCGAGGGCGCGGTCGCCTGAAGGCCCCGCGCGGCCAGCACCTTCTCGATCCGATCGGGCGTCGTGTACATGTTGTGCGGCGCCTTGCGGCTGGCGTCGCGGTAGAAGGCGCCCCCGTTGGTGTAGATGGCGTCGATGTCGTACTTCGCGTGCGCCTTCCAGTCGGCGAGCGCGTCCCGGTTGCCGCCCGCGTGCGCCACGGCCAACCCCCACAGGTGGCTCAGCCGGTTGAAGTAGATGCGCGCCGAACGGACGGGGCCGATGGGCTCGCCCGGATCCTTGTCGAACACGGCGAAGTAGCGCGTGATCCCGCCTTCCGCGAGCATCTCCACGACGATCGCCGCCTTGTCCAGGCCGGACTGCGGGCGCGCGTGACGTTCATTGTCGATGATCGCGGCGAACGGGACGAAGGGCGCGGATTCCGAAGTGACCGTCTCGCTGCCTCTGCCTCCTGCCGGCCCCTCGCTGACCGCCTCGGAAGCCTGGCCGGTCTCAGAGGACGGCGCCGGCACGGACGCGTGCGGCTTTCTCGCGCAGCCCGAGAGCAGCAGCGCGGCCAACAGCGTGGCCGCCCACAGGGCACGGGCCGGCGAGCGACGGCGGTTCCCTGTCGTCACAGCGTTCAACTCCCTCACGCGACCGCATCCCGCTCGGAGGGGAAGGCGCGCCACGCTTCCGTCGTCATGATGTCCCGCAAGCGCATGACGGCATCCCAGATCTCGCGGAAGGACGTGTAGAGG
Organism: Clostridia bacterium; assembly: GCA_019683875.1. Classification (NCBI taxonomy): domain Bacteria; kingdom Bacillati; phylum Bacillota; class Clostridia; species Clostridia bacterium. Next base: position 13,944 of record JADGHN010000027.1, on the reverse strand, counting down.
GGCGACGGAGCGAGCCGGACGATGTCGGGCACGCGAAAGTCGGGCACGACGCCCGCGGCCTTCAGCGCCTTCGCGATGCGCACCGCCTGCGGGTGGGCGAGCGCCACGTGTCCCCCGCGACGCGCCGGGTCTCGCGGCGTGGCGAGCTCGAAGCCGAACTCGCGCAGATGCGCGTCCGCGAGCGCGATCAGGTACTCCGTCTGGCGCAGCGACTTCTCCCGGACGCGGTCGATCCCGGCGTCGAGCGCGACCCGCAGCGCCCCTTCGAGCGGCGCGGTGCTCAGCATCGGGATCGTGCCGATCTGCCACGCTCCGGCGTGCGGCGCGGGGATGAAGTCCGGCGTCATGTCGAACTGCCGGTCCTTGCGCGACCCCCACCACCCGGCTAGCGCCGGCCTCCGGCCGAAATGGCGCCGGTTGACGTAGAGCGCGGCCGTCGCCCCCGGACCGCCGTTGAGATATTTGTACGTGCACCAGAACGCGAAATCGACGTCCCACTCGTCCAGCCGGTGGGGCATGACGCCCGCGCTGTGGCAGAGGTCGAACCCGGCCAGCGCTCCGGCGCGGTGCGCGGCACGCGTCAGACGGGCGACATCCAGCAGCTGGCCGCTCGTGTAGTACACGCTGGGCAGAAGAAGCAGCGCGACATCGCGGTCCAAGGCCGCTTCGACGTCCGCCTCTTCGATCGTGCGGCCGTCCCGCGAGGGCACCCAGCGGATGGCCTCCGCGGGGTCAAGCCCGCGCTCCGCCACGATGGCCTCAAGCGCGTACTGGTCCGACGGGAAGTTGAGCCGGTCGGCGACGATCACGAAGCGCTCGCGGGTCGGCCGGTAGAACGTCCGCACCAGCTGGTGCAGGTTGACGGTCGTGGACCCCGTGACGACGACCTCCTCCGCCGCCGCGCCCATGAGTTCCGCCATCATGGCGCCGAGGCGCTCGCCGGTCTCGAACCAGGCCGGCTGTGCGCGCGTCCAGCCGTCGACGGCGAGGCGCTTCCACTCGTCCAACACCCGCAGGAGCGACGCCTCCGCGTCCCGCGAAAGGAGCCCCAACGAGTTCCCGTCCAGGTAGATGACGCCGTCGGGGACGTAGAAACGGGAACGAAACCCGGCGAGCGGGTCGACACGATCCAACTCCACGGCTTGGGACCAGGTCGCGTCCAATGGAAACCTCCTCAATTCAGCCGGCGCGATGCTTCACCGCGAGCGGCCGCTGCGGCGAGCGCGTGGGCAGCCGCGGCCGCCGCGCATCCCGAGGCCAGCGCGGCCACCAGGCCCGGCAGGACGAAGAACGCGGCGCCGGCCGCGGTAGGCAGCCCGGCGAGCGCGGCGACCACTTGCGCCTGCTCGTAGCCGCGCCAGAACAGCAGCCGCCACACGTCCGCCACCGCCCACGCGAGCAGCGTGCCGAGCGACGTGTCCAGGAACGGGCGGCCGCCCGCGCGGGATGCCGCCCCCGCGACCAACCCGGCCACCGGCGCAGCCCACCACAGTCCGATCAGGAGCCCGCCGAGCGTCAGCGCGAACGCCAGGGGTCCTGTCCAGGCGGATTTCATCACCTTGCGCCCCCTCCCGCAGGTTCCAAGGTGTACGCGCGCCGGACCCAACCGCCGGCTTCGCCGGGCGTCGCGGGGAACGGCAGCGTCTTGTACCGGTACGCTCGCCAGAGCGGCAGCTGGTCGTCGTAGTGCGCGCTGGACGGGTCCCAGGACTGCCCGCCGGGGTACACGCCCCAGGACGAGCTCCAATCGGCGAGATTCGCGATCATGCGCCAGCTCGGCCCGTGCGTCGACGGCTCGCCTCCCGCGGCGTTGGGCGTGAAGGCGTCTCCGTCCGCCGGGAACGGGCCGCGTGCCAGCGCGGGCGCCTGGAGCAACGACTCGACGAGCCGGTGATGCAGTTCGCCCCAGCGCCACGCGCCCGGATCCGGCCCCAGCCGCTGCTTGAGATCCTTGACCGCGTCCTCAAGGGCCTGCACCATCACCTGTTCCCGCGTCCGGTGCAACCCCTTGACGGGATCGTCGAACCACGACTCCCGCGCGCCGCCCGGATGATCCAGCGCCTGGTACTCGGGCGAGTCGACGGGCGCCGTCGTCAGGACCTCCAGCGCCTGGTCCAGCGGCGCGAAGTTGGGACGCAACTCCAGTCCCGGCACCTTGTCGAGCCCGGTCTTCGCCCACCACGGCCCGAACGTGTCCTTCACGTAATGGTCGAGAAAGACCCACCAGATGGCCGGCGCCGCCTCGTCCTTGTCCATCACGCCATCCCACCGGGCGAGCAGGTCGGCCGCCGTTTTCACGTCGGCGGGCACGTCGCCCGCGGCGCGAACAGCCCGGACGAGGGCCGGCACCACGCGCTGCGCCATGGCGTCGCGGTTGGAGGTTTGCAATTCCGCCATCTTCTCCTGCGTCAGCGGGCGGTTCGCCGGGTCGGCGAGGAACGCGTCGATGGTGTCGGCGCGGTAGCCCTCGGCGAAAAAGTTGTCCGTCGTTCCGATGTAGTACGGGTACCCCGGGCCGACCTCCCGCTGGTTCGCGGTGAACGCGTAGTGCCAAGCAGGGTTGTGCACCTGCGGAACCCGCTCGTAGGGGATCAGCCCGATCCAGTCGGCCTCGCCGGTCCCCGGGAGCAGAAGCCACGGTTTGGCGTCGCCGGCGATGAGGGGGTAGTAGCCGGCGGAGATGATGCCGATGTCCCCCTGCCGCGTGGCGTAGGCGAAGTTCTGCGTCGGGCTGCCCCACTCCCGCAACGCCGCCCTCACGTCCGAGGCGCTCTTGGCCCGCATGAGCCGGTCGATCGCGACGAAGTCGTGCGAGTCAAGGTTGCCGGTGTAGGCCATGGACACCGTCAGCCCATGAAGCGGCGGCACGCCCGGCAACTCGCTCAACACCGGACCGTGCACCGTCCACGGGATGTCCAGATGCTTCGTGGCGCCGCCCTTGACCCTGATGTCCACCGCGTAGTGGGAGAACTTCACCCATCGGCCCTTGTACAGGTAGGCATCCGGATGCTGCGGGCTCACGACCTCGGAGTAGAAGAAGGTCTGCTGGTTCTCCGTGTTCGTGAGGCTCCACGCGACGTCGCGGTTGTGGCCGATCACGACCCCCGGCGTCCCCGGAATGCTGACGCCGTAGACGTCGAGGTCCGGCGCGTTCAGGTGCACCTCGTACCAGATGGCGGGCAGGGTCAGGGCGAGGTGCGGGTCGCCGGCCAGGTACGGCTTGCCGGTATCCGTGAGCGTCCCGTCGACAACCCAGTTGTTGCTGTTGCCGGGGTGTTGGAAGATCGCCGTGGCGAGCGGTCCCGCCGCCCCGGACACCACTCTCAGGAAACCGGCCAGCGCGTCCGCGAAGTCGGCGGGCGATGCGGCCGCGCCTCCGATCTCGGCACCGGCGCCGCCCGAAACGGGGGCGCCTCCGGCGCGAGCGACCTGAGCGGCAGCCGCCGGCCCGGGCCAGCCCGGCCGCGGCGCGCCCGCGGCGGTCTGGGGTTCGCCCCCGCCGACCGCGCCGCCGACCCCGGCCCCGGGACCGAAGTCCAGCGCGCGTGCCCGTAGGGTCGCCGCGTCCACGGGCGCGTCCTGCGGATACGGGCCCGGATCGTACGGGTGCTGCTCGTTGACCGGCAATTCCGGGAACAGGGCGCCGGCGCGGGCGCTTCCCAGCTTTGCCTCCGCGACCACGCGCGCCAGCGGCTGCATGGAGAGGGCGAGATCCTCCGTCATGATGCCCTGGACGACGAGCGAATCGACCGGCGTCCACGGCTCCGGCACGTAACCGAGCAGGCGGAAGGGCGCAGGCAGCGCGTGCGTCCGCCGCGCCTCCTCAAGCCAGGCATTCACGCCGTCGGCGTAGGCTTGAAGATGCGCGTACACCTCTGGATACTCGGCCTTCAGCGTCCGCGCCTCCGCCTCGGCCGTGCGCCGGAGACCGAGCGTCAGCTGCAGCGCGTCCGAAGGCACAAGGCTTTCGCCGAGGATCTCCGCCAGCCGCCCGGACCCGCTGCGCCGCATGAGGTCCATCTGCACCATGCGGTTGCGGGCCACCAGGTAGCCCTGGGCGAAGAAGACGTCGTGATCGTTCTGTGCGAAGATGTGCGGCACCGCGTAGGCATCCTCGCGGACGGCGACCGGCGCCTGCAGGCCCGGCAGGGCGAGCTTCTCCGGCATGTCGCGCGAGACTCCGGCGAAAACGCCGGTGACCGGGTTGAACGTCGGCCCGAGCGCAGGCAGGGGGCCGATCGGCAGGGCGAGCGGCACGGTGAAGGCCGCTGCCAGGAGGATGCTGACCGCCGCCTTGACAAGCGCGCCGCGCGAGCGGCGGGCGCGCGATGACGCTCCCGTTGACAAGGACAGACCTCCCCGGCGCCGAGTGTGCGGGCTTGCCGACACCCTCCACGAGGGACGGGCGCGCCCGAAAGGATTCGCCGCCGGGGGGCCAAGTCCTATCCTCCGCCCGGGCGGTTACACCCGGATCCGCTCCACCCGCGCGGGGATCCACGTCACGAACCAGAAGGCCAGCGCCGCGGCCACCACCGTCACCGCGAACACGTGGTGCACGCCGGAGTAGAGCGCCGCCCGCACGTAGGCGAGCGCCTCCGGCGACGCGCCGGTTGAGGCGCGTTCCATGAGAGTCGACGCCACGTCGGTCGTCGCCGGCAGCTGCGTGCGGAGAAGGCCCGGCGCCGTCGCCAGCGCCCTCGCCAGCGTCGCGTTGACGATGCCGCCGTACAGGGACGCGCCCACGGCGCTGCCGAGCATGCGCATGAACGTCACCGCGCCCGTCGCCATCCCGCGCTGCTGCCATTCGACGGCCGCCTGCACGGCGACGAGCACGGACGTGGTCGCCAGCCCCAGTCCGGCGCCCATGGCGAAGCAGCCCAGCGCGACGTGCGCGACGGAACTCGCCGGGCGCACCAGCAGGAGAACCGCGCCGGCCGCCGCGCAGAGGACGGTCCCGATCTGGGCCGTGCGGCGGAAGCCAAGGCGCAGGTAGAGGCGCCCCGACACGCTCGAGGCGAGCGGCCAGCCGATCGACATCATCCCGAGGGTGAACCCGGCCACGAGGGGCGTCGCGCCGAGCACGCCCTGGACGAACGTCGGGATGAACGAGCTCAACCCCACCACGATCATGCCGAGCACGACGTTGCTGAAGTTGGCGCCGGCGAGCATCGGCTGCCGGAACGCGCCGAGCGGCAGCACCGGCTCCGACGCGCGTCGCTCCACCAGGACGAACAGCGCCAGAACCGCCACGGCCGCACCGAAGACGGCGACGCGCGCCCACACCCCGCCACCCCAGGGCCGGCCGGTCTCAAGAAACCCCCAGATGAGAAGGCCGACGCCCACGGCGAGGAGCGCCGCGCCAGGGACGTCGATCCGGTGCGCGCGCGACGCGACGCGCTCGTGCAGAAACCGGACGATGGTCCACGCCGCGAGGGCTCCGATGGGCACGTTCACCAGGAACACCCATCGCCATGAGGCGTACTGCACGAACAGGCCGCCCACGGCTGGCGCGACCACCGCGGAGATGCCCCACACGCTGCTGACGTACCCCTGGATCCGCGCCCGCTCTTCCACGCTGAACAAGTCACCGACGATCGTCATCGTGATGGGGAGCACGGCGCCCGCCCCGATCCCCTGAAGCCCTCGAAACACGATCAGCGCGATCATGCTCCACGAGAACCCGCAGAGCACGGAACCGAGCACGAACGCGGCGATGCCGAACAGAAGCACGGGCTTTCGCCCGTAGAGGTCGGCCAGCTTGCCGTAAATGGGAATGGTCACGGCCTGCGACAGCAGGTAGAGGGAGAACAGCCACGGGAAGAGGGCGAACCCGCCGAGCTCGGCGACGATCGAGGGGCTGGCCGTGGCGACGATCGTCCCGTCCATCGCCGCGAGCGCCGTGCTCAGCATGAGGCCCGCCAAGACCCACATGCGTCCGTGCGTCTTCGATGATGCGGCTTCGCCTTGCGTCACTCGCCGACACCCCGCTCCTGAGCGTCCTGAACCCAGCCCCGAAGGGCGCAAGCAGGGGCCCCTCGACGGGACCCCTGACCGTTCTTAAGCGCACCTGGCGTGCTTCCGGTCGCGGCGGCTTCGCCGCGACGCTTACGCGAGGAAATGAGCCTGGATGGTCTGCGCGATGAGATTGCTGACGCGGTACCGCCCGCGCGTCAGGCGGAGCACCTCGCCGGACTTCACCGCGGCGTGCACGACCTGGGACGGATGGTTGATCGTCAGCTCCTGCGCCTCCAGGAGCTTGTTCACGTCGCGGATGCGGAACGTGCGGTCCCGGCTGTGCAGCTGGACGTAGTAGCCGGCCCAGAGCAGCTTCATGCGCTCCGTCTTCTTCTCCGGCATCTTCGCGATCCAGTCGCGGAAGGCCTCAGGGAGACGCACCCGCGTGGCGGAATACTCCTCCGCGTCCGCCGGGAATTCCTCGTCGCCCTCCGCTTCAGGAGCCGCCGCCGCGCCGCTCAGAAGGCGGGCCAGGCTGGCCAGCCGGCCGACTTCAGCCTGGATGAACTCGTCCGAACCCTCGATTTCAATCTCGTTGCCGCCCAGGTTAAGACGAAGCCGCGCCCGTGCCGAGTCTGTCACGATGATCGCACCCCTTTGTAGGTGAATGCTTACTGATCACCATGATTACGGAAGAATACATCGCTGTCCAGGGGTCATTTCAATTTTGTTCAGCGCTGTTGAACACCCGTGGGGGGCGGAGCGGCGCCCTGGTCGTGGCCGTCCGCCCTGCGGCAGGGAACAATTCGCCTTGACTGGCCGTGCCGACGGACTAGAATGGCCTGCGTAAGCGGAAGTGGTCAACCCGTGTGGCGGCTGCTTAAGCGACTTCTCATCGGCAGGCCTCTGCCGACCTGGGCCCAGGAATCCGAGCGCATCGGAATCGCCCGCGCCCTGGCGGTGCTGTCCGCCGACGCCCTGTCGTCCGTCGCCTACGCAACCGAGGAGACTCTGATCGTCCTCGTCGCGGCGGGATTCACGCAGACGACGGTCGTGCTGCCGATCTCGCTGGCCATCATCGGCCTTCTCGCGCTGCTCGCCCTCTCCTACCGTCAGGTGATTTTTGCCTATCCATCCGGCGGCGGGGCCTACGTGGTCGCCCGGGACAACCTCGGCACGACGGCGAGCCTGGTCGCGGCCGCCGCGCTGCTGGTCGACTACACCTTGACGGTCGCCGTGAGCATTTCGTCGGGCGTCGACGCGCTCATCTCCGCCGTCGGGACGCTGGCGCCGTATCGGGTCGACGTCGCCCTGCTCATCGTCTTCGCCGTCATGATCATCAACCTGCGGGGCGTGCGGGAATCGGGGTTCGTCTTCGCCGTTCCGACGTACCTGTTCATCGCCATGCTGGCCGTGACGATCCTCGTCGACCTGACGCACCACTCCCCCCGGCACGTGTCGCCGGTCACCGGTTTCGCCGCGGTGCACACGATGAGCTGGTTGTTGCTGTTCCGAGCGTTCAGCTCCGGGAGCACGGCGCTGACCGGGGTCGAGGCCATCAGCAACGGCGTGCCGCTCTTCCGCGAGCCGCAGGCGCGGAACGCAGCGCGCACGCTGACGCTCATGGCGATCATCCTCGGCTCGCTCTTCCTTGGAAGCAGCTACCTCGCCGTGCGCGACGGCATCCTGCCGCGGCCCGAGCAGACGGTGCTGTCGCAGCTCGGCCACGAGGCATTCGGCTCGGGGTTCGCCTACTACCTCCTACAAACCGCGACGATCCTGATCCTGTCGCTGGCGGCGAACACCAGCTTCAACGGGTTCCCCATCCTCGCCTCCATCCTGGCGCGCGACGGCTACCTGCCCCGGCAACTGACGCACCGCGGGGACCGGCTCGGGTACAGCAACGGCATCGTGATCCTCGCCATGCTGGCGGCCCTGCTTCTCGTGGCGTTCCACGCCCGCACCACGAAGTTGATCCCCCTCTACGCCATTGGCGTGTTCATCTCGTTCACACTCTCGCAGGCGGGCCTCGTCAAGCGATGGCTCACCCGGAGGGAAGGCCGGTGGCGGCAGGCGCTGGTGATCAACGGCGTGGGCGCCGCCGCGACGCTGCTCGTCCTCGTCGTCTTCACGGTGGGCAAGTTTTTCGAGGGCGCGTGGATCGTCGTGGTCGTCATCCCGCTGCTCGTGCTGATGTTCATGTCGATCAAGCGGCACTACCTCCACGTGGCTCACCAGTTGAGCCTTCAGGGTTACCGCGATCCGCGCCGCATCGTCAACAAGGTGATCGTGCCGGTGAGCGGGCTGACCCGACCCACCGCGTGGGCCCTGAAGTACGCCAAGACCCTGTCGCCGGACGTCACGGCGGTCCTGGTCGCGTCCGACGACGCCGAGGAAGAGCGGATGCGCGAAAAGTGGGCGCAGTGGGGCGTGACGGTGCCGCTTGTGGTGATCCGCTCGCCCTACCGGTCCGTGCTGGGCCCCCTCCTGGAGTATCTGGACCACTTGCAGAAGGTCGGGCCTGAAGAGGACCGTTCGGTCTACACCGTGGTGACGGTCGTGATCCCGGAATTCGTGCCCGAACGCTGGTGGCACGTCATCCTGCACAACCAGTTCGCGCTCGCGCTCAAGGCGGCGCTGCTCTTCAAGCCCGGCGTGCTCGTGACGAGCGTGCCCTACCACCTCAGTTACCGGCACGATTGACCGCACAAAAAATGAAAAGCGCCTGGACTCGCAGGCGCTGAAGCATTTCGGAAATGATCTGGTGCGGAAGGTGGGACTTGAACCCACACGGCTTTCGCCACACGCCCCTCAAACGTGCCTGTCTGCCAGTTCCAGCACTTCCGCACAAATTTGGTGCCGAAGGTGGGATTTGAACCCACACGAGCGCAAGGCTCACGGCGCCCTGAACACCGCGTGTCTGCCAGTTCCACCACTTCGGCAAAACTTTTCGCGTTCGCGCGCCCATCATGTTACCACGCGTCGCGCCGGCGCGCAATGCGAGCGTGCGCCCATCGCGCGATCGCGGCGCGCGTCCTACTCCCCGCGGTACAGCCACGCGTAGATGCGGTGCGCGCGGTGCACGCGTTCGAGGAAGCGGCGCGTCTCCAAGAACGGCACGCGCTCGGCGTGCTCGAACGTGCCGTCCCAAACGCCTTCGGCGAGCCACGAGCGCACGTTCCGCCGCCCGCCGTTGTACGCCGCCAGCGCGGCCGGCAGGCTGCCGTCGAACGCCGACCGCAGCTCCGCCAGGTACTGGGTGCCCAGCTGGACGTTGACGCGCGGGTCGAACAGCATGTCGTCATCGAACGACGCGTATCCGTCCTTCGCGGCGAGCTGCCGCGCCGTGTCCGGCATGAGCTGCATCAGCCCGCGCGCCCCGGGTGGACTCACGGCGTCGGGCCGGAAGCGCGATTCCGTACGGATCACGGCGGCGATGAGAAACGGGTCGAAGCCGTATTCGCGCGCCGCTTCCTCGATGATGTCGCGGTACGGAAACGGATACGCGGCGTACACGGCCAAGCGCGCCGCGAGAGCCGCGCCGACGAGCGCAAGGACGACCGCGACTGCCGTCCACCATCGGCGACGCCGCGTCATGAGGCGCCCCGCCTCGTCCGGGGACGCCGGATCCGGCGGAGCCGGGCGTGCTCTTGGCGCGAAGCGCTCATGCCGCTCCGCCGCCGATCTTCGCCAGCACCTCGCGCCAGGCGGCGGTGACGGCCGCCTTGAGCGACTCGACGTCGCCGTCGTTGAAGAACACCCGCGTGGCGCGCCGCAGGCGCTCCTCCCTCGGGAGCTGCGCGGCGACGCGCGCGCGCGCCTCTTCCCGACTGAGGCCGTCGCGCCGCACGAGCCGCTCCACCTGCGTCTCGACGGGGACGTCGATCACCCAGGACTCGTCGACGCGGCGGTCCCAACCGGATTCGAACAGCAATGGGATCTCCAGGACGGCGGCCGGGGCGCCGGCATCCTTCTGCCGTGCCAGCCACGCCTCGATCTCCGCGCCGACGGCCGGGTGGACGATCGCCTCCAACTCGCGGCGGCGGGCCTCGTCGGCGAAGACGAGGCGCCCCAGCGCCGCGCGGTCCAGGCGGCCGTCGGGCCGGACGACGGACGGCCCGAACGCACGCACGATCGCGTCGTACGCAGGCCGTCCGGGCTCGACGACTTCGCGCGCCAGCGCGTCGGCGTCCACGACCGGCGCGCCCGCGGCGCGCAGGGCGGCCGCCGCCGTGCTCTTCCCGCTGGCGATCCCGCCCGTCAACCCGATGAGATACACTCGCCCGACCCCCGAACGAGCTACAGGGTAGCACAGTCGGAAGCCGGGCGGCCAGTCGACGCCCGTTTCAGGCGAGTCGAGCCAGGCCGACGGCGATCAAGAGGACGGCCGGAAGGACGTCGAGCCGTGCGGCGACCGTCGAAAAGGCGTGCCGCCCCAGGAATCGTCCGCAGGCGACGAACGTGATCTGGGACGCTCCGACGAGCCATGGCAGCAGCGCCCCGCCCCACCCGCCGATGGCGGCGCCCAGCCCGGCGCCGAACGCGTCCATGGACAGCGCGAGTCCGAGGACCAGCGCCTCGCGCCAGTCAATCGTCCCCGAACGATCGGCGTCCGCCGCCTCGGGCGCGCGCCAGATCTGGATCACGCGGCTCGTGGAGCGAGGGCGCGTGTCCGAATCCGACGGCGCGCGGGACGCCCGCTGCTGCAAAAGGAACGTCACCCCGACGGCGATCAGCATCAGGCCGCCGAGACGGCCGGCCCACTCCGGCGGCAACCACGCGGCCAACCGCCCTCCAGCGGCCTGCGCCGCGGCCACAAGGAGCGTGGATGTCGCGCCGATGATCGCCAGACCGGCGACGTGGAGGCGAATCCGATGGACGCCGTAGGCGGCGCCGACGACGAGGCCGTCGAGGCTCACGGCGACCGCGATGAGGACGGCCGACAGCATCAATGCGCATCTCCCCCGCCCCGCCACGATATGGGCGCACGGGGGAGAACGGTTACCGTGACTGGCAGGCCGGGCAGTACGTCGTGCCGCGCCCGGCGACGACCGTCTTCTCAAGGGTCCGGCCGCAGCGGCGGCACGGCTGCCCGGCGCGGCCGTAGACGCGAAGGTGCGGCGCGTAACCGCCGGCTTGACCGGCGCCGTCGCGGTAATCGCGCAGCGTGGTGCCGCGGTGGTCGATCGCCTCGCGCAGAACGCGGCGCACGGCGCGATGGAGGCGAGCGACGTCCTCCTTCGCGAGCGAGGCCGCGGGCCGGGCCGGGTGCACGCGCGCCCGCCAGAGCGCCTCGTCCGCGTAGATGTTGCCGAGACCCGCGACGCTGTGCTGGTCGAGCAGCAACGCCTTGATCGGAGCCCGGCGGCCGGCCAGGATCTGCGCCCACCGCTCGGCCGTGAACGCGCGCGACAGCGGCTCCGGGCCGAGCCGGACGAGCGGCGGCGGACTCGCGCCTGGCCACAGCGCGACCCGCCCGAACTTGCGGACGTCGTTGAACATCAACACCCCGCCGTCATCGAAGAGGGCGGCCAGATGGGTATGCTGCGGAGGCCCCGCGGCCGCGAGGGCCGCCTCGCCGAGACCGGCCAGCCACGACGGGGCCTGCCACCCCAGCGCCAGCGCGCGGCCGCGCTGCGAGTGGATGCCGGGCGCGCCGCGCTCCACGCGGGGCGCGCGGCCGGACGGCGCCAGGTAGAGCAGCCGTCCCGTCATCCGCAGGTGTACGGCCAGCGTGTGGGGAGGATCCATCCGAAACAGGAGGTACTTGCCGCGGCGCGCCAGCCGCCGCACGCGCAGGCCGCGCACGGCCCGGGCGAACGCGTCCGGGTCGCCGTCCACCACGTGCGGCGAGAATACGTGGACCTCCGCGATCCGCCGCCCTTCGACCCACGGGGCCAGGGAGCGGCGCACCGTCTCCACCTCAGGCAGTTCCGGCATGACTCCTCCGTGGATGCGCCCGGTTCGCGGGGCACGCCGGGTCGCCGCGTCGCTTCGTCGGACGCTCGCGGCGGATCATGGCGCCGCGCACCGCGGGCTAGATCGGTCGCATGGCGTACCAGTTCGGCCCACACTTGGCCTCGGCCACAAGGGGCACGCGCAACCGGGCCGCGCCCGATAGGGCGTCGATCGCCAGGTCGCGCACCGCCTGCAGCTCCTCTTCCGGCACCTCGAAGATGAGCTCGTCGTGCACCTGCAGCACCATGCGGGCGCGCAGGCCCTGCTCGCGCAGGGCGCGGTCGGCCCGCAGCATCGCGACCTTGATCAGGTCCGCGGCCGTGCCCTGCAGCGGCGTGTTCATCGCGGTGCGCTCCGCGTACTGGCGGCGCGCGAAGTTGCGGGAGTGGATGTCGGGCAGGTGGCGGATGCGGCCGAACAGCGTGCGCACGTACCCGGCCTCGCGGGCCTGGCGGACCGTCTCGTCCAGGTACCGCTTGACGCCCGGGTAGCGCTCGAAGTACCGGGCGATGAACTCGTGCGCGGCTTCCCGCGAGATGCCGAGGTTGCGGCTGAGGCCGAAGTCGCTGATCCCGTACACGATGCCGAAGTTGACCGCCTTCGCCGCGCTGCGCATCTCCGGCGTGACCGCCTCCAGCGGCACCCCGAAGACTTCCGCGGCGGTCTGGCGATGGATGTCGGCGGCGTCGCGGAAGGCGGCCATCATGCCCTCGTCCTGCGAGAAGTGCGCCAGGAGGCGAAGCTCGATCTGGGAGTAGTCGACGGCGAGGAGGAGGTGGCCCGGCGGGGCGACGAACGCCTTGCGCAGTTGCCGGCCCATCTCCTCGCGCACGGGAATGTTCTGCAGGTTCGGATCGACGCTGGACAGCCGGCCCGTCGCCGCGACCGTCTGCGCGAGGGTGGTGTGAATGCGGCCCGTCGCCGGGTCGATCTGTTCGGCGAGGCCCTCCACGTAGGTCCCCCGAAGCTTCACGAGGCCGCGGTACTCCAGAACCCTGGCCGGCAGCGGGTGCTCGGCGGAGAGCGCCTCAAGAGTCTCCGCATCCGTGGAGTATCCCGTCTTCGTCTTGCGGAGCGGCGCGAGGCCGAGCCGCTCGAACAGGATCACGCCGAGTTGCTGAGTGGAGTTGATGTTGAACGGCCCGCCGGCGAGGTCGTAAATCTCCTGCTCGAGCTCCGCGATGCGCGCCGCGAACGTGCGCCCGAGCTCCTCCAGGGCCGCGCGGTCGACGCAGATGCCGGCCGCCTCCACTCGCGCCAGCACCGGCACGAGCGGCAGTTCCACGTCGTCGTACAGCCTCTCCAGCCCCATCGCCTGCAGTTCCGCGCGCAGCGGACCGACCAGGCGGTGGACGGCGTGCGCGCGGCGCGCCAGCGCGCGCAAGCGCGTGTCCGTGTCGCCGCCCGGCTCCAGCGGCGGGAGTTCTTCGCCGAGGCGGTGCCGGACGAGATCCTCGAGCGGGTACGTCGACCGGCCGGGGTCCAGGAGGTACGCGGCGAGCTCGGTATCGAAGGCCAAGCGGGGAACGGGCAACCCCGCATAAGCGGCGGCCGTCAGGAGCGGCTTGAGGCCGTGACCGATCGCTGGGCACGGCAGGTCCGCGAGGAGCGCCAGCGTCTCCGTCCGGCACGGGCCGGCCCACACGGGGCCCCCGCCGGCGGCGACGGCCAGCGCGGCCGGCGGCACGGGGTGCGTGTCGGGCCGGTCCGGAAGAAAGGCCACGGCCACGTGGTTCGCGTCGCGGAGCGATGCGAACGCCTCGCGCCACTCGCCGGCATCGGCGAGCACGCGCACGTCCACAGGCGCAGGGGATGCCACGGCAAGCGCCCCGGCCGCCGCGGCGGCCGGCCCGTCATCTGCGGACCCGGCTGCCGCCTTGAACTCGGCGCCGGCCGACCCGTCGCGGGCCGCATGTCCGGCGGGCCCGGCCGCGGCCGCCGCGGCCGCGGCGGTCGCGGTGGTCGCGGCGGCGGGCGCGCCCGCCACCGCGTCCCCCGCCCCCCCCCGCTCGCTACCCCCCCCCCCGCCCC
>JADGHN010000026.1 GCA_019683875.1 Clostridia bacterium | reverse complement strand
GCCCGCGGCAGCCTCGACCGGTCCGGCGGATCGCGGAAGGTGGCGCGCAGGGCGCTCGGCATGCCGACCCGCTCGTGCAACTCGGCCAGGCTGCCGTCGAACACCTTGGTCCCCTGGTTGATCACGAGGATGCGCTGGCACAGCTCCTCCACGTCCGTCATGTCATGCGTGGTGAGGATCACCGTCGTCCCGAACTCGGCGTTCAGCGAGCGCAGGAACTGGCGCAGCGCCGCCTTGGCCGTCACGTCGAGGCCGATGGTCGGCTCGTCGAGGAACAGCACGCGCGGGCCGTGCAGCAGCGCGCCCGCCAGCTCGCCGCGCATGCGCTGCCCCAGCGACAGCTGCCGCACCGGCGTGTCCATGAACGAGTCGAGTCCAAGAAGCTCCGTCAACGCCTCCATCCGGCGGCGGTAGTCCGCCGCGGGCACGCGGTACATCGCCCGCAGGATGCGGAAGGATTCGCGCAGCGGGAGATCCCACCACAGTTGCGTCCGCTGCCCGAACACCACGCCGATGCGCAGGGCCAGGCGCACGCGGTCCGCCTGCGGCGAAAGGCCGTCGACGGTGACCCGGCCGGAGGTCGGGTGGAGGATGCCCGTCATCATCTTGATCGTCGTGGACTTCCCGGCGCCGTTCGGGCCGAGGAAGCCGACGAACTCCCCCGGCTCGATGCGGAAGGAGAGATCGCGCACGGCTTCCACGTCCACGGGCGCGCCGGCCCGCCTGCGGCCGAAGAGGCGCGTCCCGCGCGTGAACACCTTCCTCAGGCTCTCTGCCGCGATGATCGCCACCCGATCGCCTCCCTTCGTCCGCTCTGCCCGTCAGGACCCTGTGCTCGTGTACCGTCTCACGCCCAGATTCCACAGCCCGACGGCGGCGGCGAAGCTGGCCGCGGCCACCGCGGCGCACCATCCAAGGTCCGAAAGCGGCGGGCCCTTGCGAAGGATGGCGGCCGCGGGCACGTACGAGCCGAACGCCACGGGCAGGATCGTCTGAAAGATCCAGCGCACCGCCCTGGGGTAGATCGACAGGGGGTACGACACGGCCGTCTCCGGCCCGTACAGCAGCACGGGCTGCAGGTCGTCGATGCGCGTCGTCCAGAATCCGAGCGCGGCCGTCGCCGTCACGACGGCGAACCAGATCACGGCGCCGCAAGCCACGGCCAGCGCGGCGCACAGCGCGTCCGTCACGCCGAGCCCCAGGTCGGGCGCGAGGTGCCGCCAGGCCACGACCATCAGCACGACCCCCTGAAGGAACGCGCCGCCCTGCTCGACGTCGATGGACCGCGCGGCGACGGTCAGCAGCGTGTGCGCCGGGCGGATCAGCACGCCGTCGAACTCCCCGTTGACGAGGTACTTGTCGAAGTCGTGCAATTCGGACCCGAGCACGCGGTACACGCCCGACGAGGCGAACACGAGGCCGGACAGAAAGAGGATGTCGTACGTCCCCCAGCCGCCGATGCCGCGGACCTTGCCGACGATCAAGAGCAGGGCCGCCACGTCCCCGGTGTACATCAGCATCTGGAAGAAAAGGCTGAGGATGAAGTTCCACCTGTACGCGGCGCGGCTGCGCAGGCTGGACGCGGCCACGATGGCGTACATGCGCATGCCGTCTGCGACCGCGTCGAGCGCCTTCCTCATCCGCCCTGCACCTCCAGACGGCGCGCCGCCTTTCGCGTGAGTCCGGCGCCGACCCACGCCAGCCCGGCCACCCACAACGCGGCGGACGTCCACGCCTGCCAGCTGTCGACGCCCAGCCACACCGACACGGGAAACGAGATCATCGCCTGGAAGGGCAGCCACGTGAGCGCTTCGCGGAGGCCCGCCGGCATGAGCTGCAACGGGAACAGCTGCCCGCCGCAGAACATCGCCAGCGCGAAGTAGAGGCGCCGCGCCCAGCGGCTTTCCGTCGTCCAGAACCCTGCGATGCCCACGAGGTACTGCACCAGCAGCCCGATGGCCGCCGCCAGCGCGAACGCCGCCGCCACCGCGGCCACGCGCGCGGGCGAGGCGACCTTGTCCCAGGGGAAGGCGCCCATCAGCGTGAACATGACGAGCAGCGGAAGGCAGCGAAAGACGGCGTTGTAGGCGACCTCGCCCGCCGCGGCGGCGAGGACGCGGGGCATGTACCCCACCGGCCGCGCGAACTCCAGCGCGATCTGCCCCGTCCGGATGTGCCGGTCGATACCCAGGTACGGGGGCAGGAAGGTCGTCAGCCAGAGCACGACCTGGCCCACGGCGATGTAACTCTCGAGATCGCGCGCGGAGAAGGCGCCCAGCGGCCGCCCGTGCGCCGCCGCGCGCCACAACATGATGTAGATGATCCCGAAGAGCGCGCTGCCCACGTTGTTCGCCATGTGGGCCCATGCGTAGGCCATGTTCTTGCGGATCGAGGCGCGCGCGAGCGCGACGTAGAGCATGGCCGTCCTCCCCGGCCGGCGGCGATGCCCGGCGTCCGGCCGCCGCGTTTCGACGGGACGCCGAAAGAAAATATCACGGCGACGGTGTCGCGGCAATCCCCCGGACACGCGAGCGCCGTCCGCTTCCAGGGGCGGACGGCGCCCACGAAACCATCGTCGTTTACGTCGATCGACGCGCGGCGCCGGCTATCCGGCCACCGCCGCGGACCCGATCGGGCGGCCCGCTTCCACGTCGCGGATGAAGTCGAGCACGAAGCGGAAGTAGGCGTCCGGATCGTCCCACTGCGAGCAGTGGCTGCCGTTCTCGCAGATGCCCACGCGCGAGTTGGGGATGCGCCGCCCCATCTCCTCGATGTCCTCGACGCGCATCGTGTCGTGGCGCCCGACGATCAGGAGCGTCGGCACGACGATCCTGTACAGGTCGTCCCAGCGGTCCCAGTCCGCAAACGTGCCCGTGACGACGAACTCGTTGGGCCCCTGCATCGTGTTGTAGACCTGGGTGGCCATGTGGTTGAAGCAGCGGACGAGCGGGTCGGGCCACGGCCAGACGCGGCAGATGTGCTTGCGGTAGAGGTGCTGGATCAGCAGCTCCTGGTACTCGGGGTTCTCGTAGTCCCCCTGCGCCTCGTACGCTTTCATCCGGTCGACGATCTCCTTCGGCAAGCGCTCGCGCAACTCGTTGATGTGCTTCACGTACGAGGCGATGCTCGCCGTCATGTTGGAGATGACCAGGCCCTTCAGATGCCGCTGGTACTTCAACGCGTACTCGATGGACAGCATGCCGCCCCAGGACTGGCCGAGCAGGTAGAAGTTCTCAAGCCCCAGGGCCTGCCGGACCTGCTCGACCTCCTCCCGGAAGCGCTCCACGGTCCAGAGGGACGGGTCGTCCGGCTGGTCGGAGTAGTACGAGCCCAGCTGGTCGTAGTAGTACATCTCGATCCCGTTCGGCGGCAGGTGCTCCTCGAAGCACTCCAGGTACTCGTGCGAGCACCCGGGCCCGCCGTGCAGGAGCAGGACCTTGACGTCGCCCCGCCCCACGCGGCGCGTCCACACGTGATACTTGCCATCGACCTGCACGATCTTCGAAGCTCCGGGATACGCCAATGTCGCTGCCTCCCCGTGTGACGAATGGCGGTATGAGGGACTTGGACAACGACATTGAATCTCCTTCAACGGGACTGAACCGGCAGCGAGGCGAGGGCGCCCAGCATCATGTCCCAGAAGCGGACGACGTCGATCTCCATCGCGACCTCGGCGTTCGCCGGCCTGCCGGTGACCCCGTGCACGTCGCACACCGTCATGCCGGCCGTCCACTTGCCCCGCGTCTCCACGTCGACGCGCATGCGCTGCGTCCGGAACATCGAGCGGTCGATGACGAACGCGACGGCGCACGGGTCGTGCAGGGGCGGGTCGCCCATCTCGAAGCGGCGGCGGTAGCGGTCCGCGTAGAACGCCATCAGGTCCGAGACCATGCGCGCGACCGGCGTGTCCATGGCGGCGATCCGCTCGCGCACGGCGTCCGTGACGCGCACCTGGTGCGTGAGGTGCAGGCCGTGCATGACGACGGGCACGCCGGACTCGAACACGGCCCGCGCCGCCTCCGGGTCGACGTACGCGTTGAATTCGGCGGCCGGCGTGACGTTGCCCAGGCCGAGGGCGCCGCCCATCCAGACGATCTCCCTGGCGCGCCGGAAGGCATGGGGATCCTTGCACAGCGCCACCGCGAGGTTGGTGAGCGGTCCCGTCGGCACGAGCGTGACCGTCCCGGCCGGCTCCCGCCGCAGGATGTCCAGGATGAGGTCGACGGCATGGACGCTGGCCAGGGGGACGTCCGGCTCGGGAAACGCGTGGCCGTCGAGGCCCGTGTCGCCGTGGATGTCCGGCGCCGTCTCCAGGGGCCGCGCCAGCGGGCCGGGGCAGCCGGCGGCGATCGGGACGTCGCGGATGCCGGCGACGGTGCACACGCGGCGGGCGTTGAGCGTGACCTTTTCCAGCGTCTGGTTGCCGCCGACGGTGGTGATCGCGAGCAGGTCCACCGCCGGCGAGGCGGCGGCCAGGAGGATCGCGAGGGCGTCGTCGTGGCCGGGGTCGCAGTCCAGGATGATCTTTACCGGTTCCTTGGTCATGCGGAAAACAACCTCTCCAAGTCGGCTTGGGTGGGCAGCGACGGCTGCGCTCCGGGCCGGGTGGCGGACGCCGCGCCCGCCCGGTTGGCCCACGCCACGGCGGCGCGCCAGTCGCGGCCCGCCGCCAGCGCCACGGCGAGGGCGCCCGCGAAAGCGTCACCCGCGGCCGTCGTGTCGCGCACCGGCACGCGCAGGCCCGGCTCGTGCCACGCGGCGCCGTCGTGCCGCACGAAGGCGCCGTCCGCCCCGAGCTTCACGACCGCCGTGCGCGGCCCGCGCGCGCACAGCGCGGCCGCCGCTGCACGTGCGGCATCGGGACCATCGACGGCGATGCCCGTGAGCGCGCGGGCTTCGGCCTGGTTCGGCAACACGGCGTCGACCGCGCGCCACAGCTCCGGCGGCAGCGCATCCGGCGAGGGCGGCGCCGGCGCCGGGTCGAGCAGCACGAGCATCCCGCGCCGGCGCCCTTCCTCGGCCGCCGCCGCCACGGCCGGCAACGGGATCTCCAGCTGAAGCAGCAGCACGCGCGCGCCGTCCCACAGCCCGGCGCGGCAGGAGGCGGCCACGTCGTCCGCCGTCACCCGCCCGTTCGCCCCGGCGACGATGACGATCCGGTTGTCGCCGCTCGCCTCGACGACGATCAGCGCGACGCCCGTGGGCTCGGACGGGTCGCGCGCGACGCCGCGGACGTCGACGCCGTCGCCGCGCGCGGCCTCAAGAAGCGCGTCGCCGAAGGCGTCCGCCCCGACGCGTCCCACCATCGCGACGCGACCGCCCAGCCGCGCCGCCGCCACGGCCTGGTTGGCGCCCTTGCCGCCCGGCGCCGTGCCAAAGCGGCGGCCCGGCAAGGTCTCGCCCGCCTCCGGCGCGCGCTCGGCTTCCACGACGAGGTCCATGTTCAGGCTGCCCACGACGATGATGTCGGCCATGGGATGCCTCCAACCTGGGATGTCTCCAGCAAGGTTACCATGACGCGGGGTGATCGGAATGGACATCCAGCCGTGCACAAAGGCCGACTTCGACCAGATCGTGACGGAGATCGCCGACTTCTGGGGCAGCGACCGCACTCTCCCCCTGCATCACCCGATCTTCCTCTACGAATTCGGCGACACGGCGTGGGTGATGCGCGACGGCGACCGCGTCGCCGGTTACCTCTTCGGGTTCGTGGCCGCGACGTCCCCCACCGCGTACGTCCACCTGGTCGCGGTGCGGAACGGATATCGCGGACAGGGGGTGGCCCGCCGGCTGTACGCCCGTTTCATCGACGAAGCCCACCGCCGCGGGGCGCGGCAACTCAAGGCGATCACGACGCCGGGCAACCGGGAGTCCGTCGCCTTCCACACGCGGCTGGGGATGCGGCTCCTCGGCGAGCCCGGACCGGACGGCATCCCCGTCGTGCGGAACTACTCGGGGCCCGGCCAGGACCGCGTCGTCATGGTGATGGAGATTTAACCGAGAAGGAGGAGAACATATGTTTGCGTCGAACGTGGTGGGTCAATGAGCGGCATACAGGAGGCATGTCGATGAACGCGCACGGCGATGCGTCCATGGCCGGCTCCGCCGCGGGCGGGCACCCGGCCGAGCGGATGTACGAGTATCACGTGTGGGCGAACCGCAGGGTGTTCGACCACTTAAAGACGTTGCCCAAAGGGGTCGTCCACCAGGAGATTGCCAGCGTGTTCCCCTCCATCCACGCGGTGCTCCGGCACATGTACCGGGTGGACTCCCTGTGGCTCGACGTCATGCGGGAACGGTCCACGGAGGAGATCATGGCCGCGGTCCAGCGCCTGGAGGCGGAGCTCGCCGGGCTCCCGCTTGAGGAGCTGGAGGCCCGGGTTGACGCGCTTGCGGGTGATTACCGGTCGTTCTTTCGGGAAGTGGGCGACCTGGACCGGCCCGTCGCCGCGGAACACCCGCGGTTGGGCCGGCTGGAAACCCGGGTGTCCGAGCTGGTCCGGCACGTGTGCAATCACGGCACGTACCACCGCGGCAACATCACGGCCATGCTCCGTCAGATGGGCCACCCGGGCGTGCCCACCGATTACGTGTTCTTCCTCATGGCGAGCGGAGCGCGGCAGCCCTAAGCCGGGAACCCGCCGCACCGGCGCCCCGTCGCACGTGTGAGGGGGTCCAGGGGCATGCCCCGACCAGTGGGAGGCGAGCCAGGCGCTCCGTCTCGGCCGCCCGCCGCCCGGCGGCGTTTTGGAGACCTCATTCGGCTGTCGGCAACCCTTTTGTTTCCGCTCGTCCTGCTCAGCGCGTGCGCGCCGCTCGTCGGATCGACGACGCCCGCCGGTGCCGAACCCGCCGCAATTCCTTGCGACGATGTAAGGTCCTGTGCCGGGGCCGTGCAAGTGAAGGGAACCTTTTACGCGGCGGCGGACCCGCACGACTGGCAGATCGACGAGAAAGACGTCGGCCCGCCGCTCGGGCGCATCGAGCGGACCTCGGTTCCGCTGCGTCCACCCTACATTCTGTTCACACTGAACGGCGTGCCGCCGGACGTGCTCCTGGTGGCCCGCACGAATGAGGGCTGGACCCCTTTCCTGGGGCCTGGCGCGCACGACCGCCGCAAGTTCGCCGAGTACGCCTGCCCGTTTGTCGCGGAGGCGGCCCGCAGCCGATATTGCCCGGACGCGACCCATTGAGGGGCACCGCAATCCACTCCATGCGGCTATCTTTACTCCTGAGAGTGGAGGGGACCTCACATGCGGCGCCACTGCATCGTGATCCTGACCCTCGCCAGTCTGGTTCTGGCGGCATGCAGTTCGGCTGCGCCGGGAGCACCGGCATCAGACCGCGCCACTTCGGCGGACGTTCGGACGACAAACCCGCAGGCGATGCCCGGGGACACCAGCGGGGCCACGGTCGCTCACGGCGAAGCGGCGCGACAGCCGGTGTCGCCAGACCCGTCCGAGTCGCGCCTGCCGCGCAACGTGACCAAGGCCGAGGTCGTGCGCGTCGTCGATGGCGACACCATCGACGTCGCCTACCTCGCGGGAGCCACCCTGCCGGCCCGGCGCATCCGGTTCATCGGCGTCAACACGCCGGAGAGCACGATCCGGCACGAGCCCTACGGCAAGGAAGCGTCGGCGTTCACGAAGCGTCAGCTCCAGGGCAAGACGGTCTGGCTGGAGAAGGACGTCAGCGAGGTGGACAAGTACGGCCGCGCGCTCCGGTACGTGTGGCTGACCCCGCCTCGCGCGCAACCGTCGGAGAAGGACATTCGGGCCCACATGTTCAACGCGATTCTGGTCCTCGAAGGGTATGCCCAGCTGGCGACATATACGCCGGACGTGAAGTACGTCGACGCCTTCACGAAGTTCCAGCGCGAGGCCCGGGCGGCCGGCCGCGGTCTCTGGGGGCTGACCGACGCCGTCTCGTCGACGTCCCGCACGAGCCGTGCGACGTCAGGATCCACGTCACGGCCGGCAGCCGGGTCGGCGGGGGGCGCACAGAGGTGTGACCCCAACTACGCGGGCGCCTGCGTTCCGCCCTATCCCCCGGACGTGGACTGCGGTGACCTGTCCGCGCGGGGGTTCAAGGTGGTGGGGCAGGACGTGCACCGTTTGGACGGTGACCACGACGGAATCGCGTGCGAGAGATGAAGCGGCGGCGGCCACGAAACACGGGCGGCGCGGTGCGTCCTCGCACGGGCACGCCGCGCCGCCGTCCCTCTACTCCACCGTCACGCTCTTCGCCAGGTTGCGCGGCTTATCGACATTGTGACCGAGCGCGACAGCCGCATAGTAGGCGAGCAGCTGCAGCGGGATCGCCACGAGCGCCGGCTGCAGGTACGGGTGCGTGGCCGGCACCGCGATCACGTCGCCCGCCACGCTCGCCACGGCCGCCTGCGTGGGCGCCCAGTCGGCCGCAGCCGTTCCGTCCGGGGCCGTCGCCGGGGCGCCCGGGACGCCCGCGCCGCCGACAAGGCCTTCGCCTTGCGTGGCCACCCCGATGACCCACGCGCCCCGGGCCTGCACCTCGCGGATGTTGCTGATCGTCTTGTCCAGAAGAGGCGCCTGCGTGGCGATCGCCACCACGGGCACGCCGTCGGTGACGAGCGCCAGCGTGCCGTGCTTGAGCTCTCCGGCCGCGTAGGCCTCGGCGTGGATGTAGGAGATCTCCTTCAACTTCAGCTGCGCTTCCATCGCCGCCGCGTAGTCGAGGCCGCGCCCGATGAAGAACACGTCCTCGTGCTTCGCTAGGCGCCGCGCGTACTGCTCGACCGCCGCCTCGGTCGCGAGCGCCTCCCGCGCGAGCGCCGGCAGGCGGAGCAGTTCCCGCCCGAGCGCGCGGGCATGGGCGTCGTCCAGCGGGCCGCGCTCGCGGGCGAAGGAAAGCGCCAGCAGCGAGAGCGCGAGCAACTGCGTGGTGTACGCCTTCGTCGAGGCCACGGCGATCTCCGGTCCTGCGTGCGTGTAGAACACGGAATCCGCCTCGCGCGCGATGGTGGAGCCGACCACGTTCACGATGGCCAGGGTCTTCGAGCCGCGCTCGCGCGCCTCGCGCATGGCCGCGAGCGTGTCGGCCGTCTCGCCCGACTGGGAGATCACGATCGTCAGCGTGTCCGGTCCCACCAGCGGATCGCGGTAGCGGAACTCGGACGCCAGGTCCACCTCCACGGGGATGCGCGCCCAGCGCTCGAACAGCGTCTTGCCGACCACGCCCGAGTGGTACGCCGTGCCGCAGGCCACGATCGCGATGCGCTCGAAACCGGAAGACGCAACGCCCGCGAGCCCGGTGTCCGAGACGTCGACCGTCCCGTCCTCGCGCAGGCGGCGCCGGAGGGTGTTTTCCCACGCTTCCGGCTGCTCGTGGATCTCCTTCAACATGAAGTCGCGGTAACCGCCCTTTTCCGCCTGCTCCTCGTCCCAGTCCACCGTGAACGGCTCGTGCCGCACCGGCGTGCCGTCGAACTTGGTGATGACGACGCGGTCGGGGCGCAGATCGGCCATCTCGCCGTCCTCCAGGGCGATCATCCGCCGCGTGTAGGGCAGGAGCGCCGGGATGCCGGACGCGGCGAACGTCTCCCCGTCGCCGATGCCGATGATGAGCGGGCTGGACTGGCGCACCACGACGATGCGGCCCGGTTCCCGCGCGCTGATGATGACGAACGCGTAGGCGCCCTTAAGGCGACGCAGCGCGAGGCGCACCGCCGCCGCAAGGTCTCCGGACGCCTCGCCGCCGGGGCCGTAGTACTCCTCGACGAGGTGCGCGACGACCTCCGTGTCGGTCTCCGAGCGGAAGACGTGGCCGCGCGCCTGCAGCTCCCGGCGGAGCTCGGCGTCGTTCTCGATGATGCCGTTGTGCACGACGGCCAGCGTGCCGTCCTCGTTCGTGTGCGGGTGGGCGTTCTCGTCGCTCGGGCGGCCGTGCGTGGCCCAGCGTGTATGTCCGAGCCCGGTGCACACGCCGCCCGCGGCCGCCGTGGCGTCGGCGAGGCCGCTGCCTGCGAGGGCCGTCTCAAGGCGCTGGAGCGGCCCCTCCTTCTTCACCACGGCCACGCGGCCGTCCGTCACCACGCCGACGCCGGCGGAATCGTAACCGCGGTACTCCAGGCGACGCAGTCCGGGGATGAGCACGTCCAGGGGCGCTCGGCGCCCCACGTAACCGACGATGCCACACATGAAGGGTCATCCTTTCCAGGGTTGGGTGCAAAAACGAAGGATCCGTACCGTTCACCCTGGAAAGGCAAGGGGGAACCTTGCACCACCGCCGTCCCCTTTGTCCCGGCGATCGCTCGCCGGATTTCGGAGGCGGCTGCGGCCGTGGCCGGCCGGAGGGCACCCGCCGATGCGTTCGATGAACCCTCTCCTCGTCAACTCGCGCGGGCGCGCCGCGCGAGTCCAGGCGCTTCGTCTCGTGTTCCCAGGGTGAGCGTAGGATCGCCTGCCAGGGGCGACGTCATTCCTCGACGGCCGTGCGCGCGGCGGCCTCAGCGATCGCGTTCTCCAGGAATGCCGCCGTCGTTTCCACCTCCTTCGCGTCCTCTCCTTCGACGAGGATCCGGACGACAGGTTCCGTGCCCGAGGGCCTGACCACAACCCGCCCGCGCCCCGCGAGGCGGGCCTCCGCCGCGCGGACAGCATCAGCATAGGATTCGGGCGCGGGTTTTGTGCCTCCCGGGATGCGCACGTTGCGCTGCGCCTGCGGCAGGCGCTCGACGACGCCCGCGAGCTCCGAGAGCTCCCGGCCCCGCCGCACCGCGACGGCCAGCACCTGAAGCGCGGTGAGGACGCCGTCGCCGGTCGTCGCGTGGTCCAGCAGAATCACGTGCCCGGATTGCTCGCCGCCAAGGCGGCTGCCGCAGCCGAGCATTCCCTCAAGAACGTAACGGTCCCCCACCTGGGTGCGCAAGAGCCGGATCCCGGCCTTCTGCAGGGCGCGCTCCAGACCCAGATTGCTCATGACCGTGGCGACGACCGTGTCCCCCGGAAGCCGTCCGCGGGCCTTCAGGTCGAGCGCCAGCATGGCCAGGATCCCGTCCCCGTCGATCACCTGGCCGCGCTCGTCGACGGCGATGCAGCGGTCCGCGTCGCCGTCGAAGGCGAAGCCGGCGAACGCGCCCTGCTCCACGACCGCGCGCGCCAGGCCCTCCGGGTGCTGCGAGCCGCAGCCGTCGTTGATGTTCCACCCGTCGGGGCGATCGTTGAGCACGACGACGTCCACTCCGAGCTTGCGGAACGCGTCCGGCGCCGTGCGGACGGCCGCGCCGTGGCCGCAGTCCAGCACGACCTTCCGGCGGCCGACCGGCACGTCGACCGTCGCCACGAGATGGTCGACGTAACGCGCGACGGACGCCTCGTCCCGCCCCACCGCGCCGATCGCGGTCGGCCCGGACGCGGCGCCCGGGCGCGCGTCCCGCCGCATGGCCGCCTCGATGCGGTCCTCCACGTCGTCAGGCAGCTTGCGGCCCGTGCCGTCGATGATCTTGATGCCGTTGTACTCCGCCGGATTGTGCGACGCGGAGATGACGATGCCGGCGTCCGCGCCCAGCGCGGGCGTCAGGTAGGCGACGCCCGGGGTCGAGACGACGCCCAGGAGCGTGACGTCCGCGCCCGCGGACAGCAGCCCGGCCACCAGCGCGTGCTCCAGCATGGGGCCGGACGCGCGCGTGTCCCGCCCGATCACGAACCGCGGCCGCGCGGCGCGCCCCCCGCCCAGCACTTCCGCGGCGGCGCGGCCCAGGGCCAGCGCCAGCTCCGGCGTCAGCTCCACGTTGGCGCGCCCGCGCACGCCGTCCGTTCCGAACAATCGATTCACCGATCACGGTCCCTTCACGATGTTCACGGTGACCTGCACCTTCTGCGGCTGGACGGTGGTGCCGTCCGGCGGGTGCACGTCGGCCGTGGCCGTCACGGTCGCCGTCGCGCCCGAGATGTCGACGGGCGCCGTCATCACGCGGTCCACGCCGTCCAGGCGCCCGCGGCTGCCGCTCAGCGACACCGTGCCGGGGTCCACGGCGATGCTCTCGATGCGATACCCGTCCCCCGGCGTGCCCACGAGGACCGGCACGACCGGCACGTCCTTGGAGGTCCACTGCTCGACCGGCACGGTCACCCTCGCCGCGGACGGCTGCAACGTCACGTCCGGCACGGCTTCGCCGCGCGCGTCGACGGCGCGCAGAGGCACGGCTTCCTCCACGTCCGCCGTGCGGCCCGTGACGTCGACGGCCGCCACCACCGCGGCCACCTGCTGCACGCGGTCCCGCGTGCCGCGCACGACCACCTGAGACGGGTCGACGGCCGGGGCGAGCGCCTGGTACCCCTCGGGCGCGCGGCCCCGCAGCTCGACCTTGACGGGGAAGGTGCGCGCCTCCAATGGCACGAGCGTCACGGTCACCCTTGAGGGCGTGACGCTGACGAGCTGCACGCCGGGCGGCACGGCCACGTCCACGTTGAACGCCAGCCGGCCGCCGACGGCGTTCCGCAAGTCGACAAAGGCGGTGAAGCTCTGGTCGCTCAGGCTGTCCGCCACGTCGGCCGAGGCGCGGTACGTGACCGACACCGTGTCCGGCTCGACGGCGGCCACGACCAGGTCCGGCGGCAGGTTCCGCCACGTCACGGCCACGTTGTGGCGCGTGTCCTGGATGGGCGCGGTCGGCAGCGCCCGCTCCGGCCCGGCGACGTTGATCCACAGGAGGATGGCCAGGATCACGGAGAAGGCCTTGATGGCGAGGTCGTCGCTCAACCAGTTTCTAAGCCTCGCCACGCGACGGACCTCCCCGGGGCCGGAAGAGAAGGCCGTGCGCCGGCTCCCGCGGCAGCAGCTCCTCAAGCAGCTCGCGCAGATCGCGCTCGTCCAGGCCGCGGATCAGCTTGCCGGAGTGGGCCAGGGCGATGTGCCCCGTCTCCTCCGACACGACGATGGCGACGGCGTCCGAGTGCTCCGTGATGCCGAGCGCCGCGCGGTGGCGGCTGCCGAGCTCATTCGGCACGATGTTCTCCTCCGCCAGCGGCAGGAACGTCCCGGCGGCCATCACCCGGTTCCCTCGGATGATCACCGCGCCGTCGTGCAGCGGCGTGTTCGGGATGAAGATGTTGACGAGGAACTCGGCCGTCACCAGGCCCTCGATGCGGATGCCGGTGTCGATGACGTCGTTCAGCCCCGTCTCCCTCTCAAGGACGAGCAGGGCGCCCACCTTGTTCCGCGCGAGGGCGGTGACGGCCTGGACGACCTCGTCGATGAGGTGGTCGACGTCCTCGGAGGCCAGCGCGGTCGTCGGGCGGAAGAAGCTGCCGCGCCCGACCTGCTCCAGCGCGCGGCGCAGCTCGGGTTGGAAGACGATCGGCACCGCCACGAAGAGACCGACCCAGACCTTGTCGAGGATCCAGTGCGTGGCGCGCAGGCCCAGGTATCCGCTGACCCAATAGGTGACGATGATGACGAAGAGGCCGCGCATCAGCTGCGTGGCGCGCGTGCCGCGGACGAGGAGGAAGACGCGGTAGAACAGGTAGGCGACGATGCTGATGTCCAGCACGGCCAACACGACCTGCGCAAGCGTCAGACCGGCCAGATCCTTCAGCATCGCGTCCCTCCTATCCGGCTCGCGTCAACCCGAAACGCGCTCTCCCGCGACGTAGTATGAGAGACTTTCCAGCTCAAGGCTCAGGTCGATGGGCTGCACCTGCACGGCGGGCGGCAGGCGCAACTGCGCCGGCGCGAAGTTGAGGATGGCCTCGACGCCGGCTCGCACCAGCCGCTCTGCGACGGTCTGCGCGACCGACGCCGGCACCGTAAGGATCGCCAGGCGAATCCCCTTTTCGCGCACGACGTCTTCCATGACGTCCATCGGCGAGATCGGCACGCTCTCGATGTGCGCGCCGACCTTCTCCGGGTCGGCGTCGAAGACGGCGACGATGCGCACCGCCTGCGCGCGTGTGAGGTTGTAGCGCGCGAGCGCCGTACCCAGATGGCCGGCGCCGACGAGCGCCGCCGGCACCACCCGGTGCAGGCCGAGGATGCGGCGGATGCGGTCCGAGAGCACGGCCACGCTGTAGCCGACGCCACGCGTGCCGAACGCGCCGAAGTACGCCAGATCCTTGCGGATCTGCTCCGACGTGAACCCGGTCTGGCGGGCCAGCTCGGCCGAGGACACGATGTCCACGCCCTGCTCGCGCATGCGGTCCAGCGCCCGCAAATAGATGGGCAGGCGCTTGATCGTGACGTCGGGAATGCGCGGGCGCCGGACGATCGGTCCGTCCTGGATGCTCATCGCAACCTCCTTGCGGGGCGTCCTAGAAGACGCGGTCGATCAGCGCTTGCGCGAGGCCGTCGAGGGCGTCCCGCGCCGGGCTTGGCGGGAGCGCCGCGAGCGCCCGGCGGCCCTCTTCCGTCAACCGGCGGGCCACGCCATAAGAGTACCGCAGCGCTCCGCAGTCCTCGAGGCACTCCTGGACGACGTCGAGCTCGGCGTCGCCCCAGGGCACGTTTGCAAGCGCCTCCCTCAAGCGGGGACCGGTGTCGCGCCGCGAGAGCGCGTACAGCACCGGCAGCGTGAGAACGCCCGAGCGCAGGTCGCTGGCGACCGGCTTGCCGAGCGTGCCGGTGCTGGAGGTGAAATCGAGGACGTCGTCCACGATCTGGTAGCCCATGCCCACGCCGTAGCCGAACTGGCGCAGCGCTTCCTCGGCTTCCTCGCCGGCGCCGGTGAGCACACCGCCGAGCCGGCAGCACTCCGCGATGAAACAGCCGGTTTTCTGGTATATGCGCCGGAAGTAGTCGTCGGTCGTCTGGTTCAGGTCGAAGGCGCGACGCTGCTGCTCGATCTCGCCGGCCGACATCTCGTACACGACCTTCGCCATGAGTTGCACCACGCGGTTGTCGCCCACCTGGGCCAGCGTGGCGAAGGCCCGCGCGAAGAGGTAGTCGCCCGCCAGCACGCCGACGCGCGTGCCCCACTTGCGGTGAACGGTGGGCACCCCGCGGCGCAGGTCGGCGTGGTCGACGACATCGTCGTGCACCAGCGTGGCCATGTGCACGCACTCCAGGGCCGCGCCGACGCGCGTGAACGCCGCCGGCTGCGCGCCGCAGGCTTCGACGCTCAAGAGGAGCAGCGCCGGACGCAGCCGCTTGCCGCCGCTTCGCAAGAGGTGCGTCGCGACCTCGAACATGAACGCGTCCTGCGAGCGGAGGATGTCCTCGATCTCCGCCTCCACCGCCCGCAGCGGCTCGGCGACACGTTGGAGGAGCGATGCCGGATCGACGGTTTCCGCCCGCGCGCCGATCCTCACCGGGTCGATCATGAGCCTGCACCGTCCTCTCCAACGCGCCCGTGTTCCTTGGTTCGCCGGTTCACAAGGGCTTCCTTCAGTTGGACCAGCTGGCGCATGCGGTAACTTACGCTGGACTTGCCGAGGGCTGGCTCGCACAGCGCGCCCAGCTCCCTCAAGCTCGCTTCAGGATACTCCAATCTCAACCGCGCTAACTCTCGCAATTTTCGGGGGATGCCCTCCCAGCCCCGCGCCGCGACGATCGCGCGGATCGCTTCAATCTGGCCGGCGGCCGCCTCCGCGGCCTTTTCCATGTTGGCCGTCTCGGCGTTGACGAGGCGGTTCACGCGGTTGCGGACCTCGCGCTCCGCGCGGATCTCCTCAAGAGCGAGGAGCGACGAGGAAGCGCCCACAACGCGCAGGAACTCGGCGATGTCGCCGGCGCCCTTCAGGTACAGGCAGAACGCGCCGCGCCGCCTCGTGACGTGCGGCCGCAGGCCGAACGCGCGCAACGCGAACCGCGCCCAGTGTACGGCTCCCTCATGCGCCAGCACAATCTCCAAGTGCGGGCTGGCGTGCGGGTCGGACACGGACCCGGAGCCGAGAAAGAGCCCGCGGAGAAAGGCTCGTTTCGCCGCTCGCGTGCGAAGCAGGCCCCCAAGCCCGCCGTCGCCGGGAAGAAACTCCCAAGCGGCGAGCAGGGTCTCGACCGCCGCGCCGACGCCTTCGACGCGAAGGCGTGACGTGGCCCCGCGGCGGCGCAGCACGCGGGTGGCAAGGCCCTCTTCCTTGAGCAGCGAGACGGCGACCCGCGCCACGGCCGGCAGGTCGCTGCGCACCGCCACGACCCGCTCGCCGGCGCGCAGGTGCAGGCTTCCGGCGCTCAGCGCGAGGCCGGCGAGCAGGGCGCGCCGTTCCTGTCGCCCCTCGGGCAGGTCGTGCGCCAGCTGGACCTTGGCCTCGGCGGAGAACGTGGAGCGGACGCGGCTTCCCCGTGCGCGCAGTCGCTTCACGGCCGTCGTCCCTTCCTGCGGCGCGGGACGCGTCCCAGGCGTTCGGCCAGGACGAGCCGCTCGACGAGGCGCGAGCTGTCCTTCAGCGCCGCGCGCAGGACCTCGCCCATGATCACCCGCGCGAGCTTGTGCGAGTCGTGGCGCACGAGGCCTTCCGCGGTGACGAGGTCGCCGCTGATGACCTTCACGCCGCGCGAAGCCAGCGCCTCCAGGCTGGGCTCGACCGGTGCGGCCTGCTCGCTCCGGTACCCGCGCAGCCGTTCCTCCGCGATGCGGCCGGTGTTGACGACGACCGCGTCGATCACGCCCCGGCCCAGCCACGACTCGACGGCCTCATAGTGATCCAGCGCGGTGAAGCCGATCGTCTCGCCCGGCTGCGTCATGACGTTGACGACGAACACCTTGTAGGCCGGCGAGCGCCGGATGGCCTCCGCCACGCCGGGCACGAGCAGGTTCGGCGCGATGCTCGTGTAGAGGCTGCCGGGGCCGATGAGGATCACGTCCGCGGCGGCGATGGCGTCGAGCGCGGCCGGAACGGGGCGGCAGTCGGGCGGGTCCAGGCGCAGCGCGACGATCCGTCCCCGCGTCCGCCCCTCCTCCGCGATGCGCGTCTCCCCCGCCACCTCGTGGCCGCCGGGGAAGGTGGCGACGAGGCGGACGTCGTCCACGGTGGAGGGCAGCACTTCCCCGCGCACGGCGAGGACGCGGCTCGACGCGCGCAGCGCCTCCTCGAAGCTTCCAAGCAGCTCCGCCAGCGCGCCGATGAACAGGTTGCCGAGGGTGTGGCCCTTCAGCTGGCCGCGGCCGAAGCGGTGCTGGAACAGCCGTTCCATGAGCGGTTCCGTGTCCGCGAGCGCGACGAGCACGTTGCGGATGTCTCCCGGCGGCAGGATGCCGAGTTCCCCGCGCAGGCGGCCGGAGCTGCCGCCGTCGTCGGTGACGGTGACGACCGCCGTGACGTTGTAGGTGTACTCCTTGATCCCGTGGAGCAGCGTCGACAGGCCCGTCCCGCCGCCCAGCGCCACCACGCGCGGCCCGCGCGCCAGGTAGCGCCGCTCGTAGACGCGCTCGGCGAGCCCCTCCACTTCCCCGGGCGCGACGGCGTTGAGGATCGAGCGGACGGCCCCGCGCGCCCCGAAAACGAAGAGCGCCAGCCCGGCCGCGGCGATCAGCACGCCGACCGCGCGCGGCGGGAGCACCGTCCCCGTGAGCGCGAGCACCACCTGGGAGACGATCGCGTCCGCGAGCGCAAGGACATCCGTGTTCAGCGCCAGGCCCAGCCCCAGCCCGAGCAGCAGGACGCCCGCGGACACCGCCAGCAGCCATCGTTTGACGCCCAGCCCGGGGAACAGCCATGCCGCGAACTTCACGCGTGGTTCCCCGTCTCGACCAGGTCGCAGTCGCGGTGCTCCACGACGACCGCGCGGTTGCCCCGGCGCAGGTATTCCGCAAGTGCGTTCGCCACGACCACGGAGCGGTGGCGCCCGCCCGTGCAGCCGACGGCGATGGTCAGCTGCGACTTCCCTTCCGCCACGTATTGCGGGACGAGAAAGTCGAGCAGCGGCTTGACGAGGTCGAGGAACGCCTGCGTGGCCGGCCACGACAGGACGTACTCCTCCACCTGCCGGTCCGTGCCCGGCAGCGGCCGCAGCGAAGGCACGTAGTACGGGTTCGGCAGGAAGCGCACGTCCAGGACCAGGTCCGCGTCCCGCGGCAGGCCGTGCTTGAACCCGAACGAGACGATGGAGATGAGGATGTCGCGCTCCCCGCCGCTGAACAGCTGCTTGACGTGCTCTCGGAGGTCCCGCGGCCGGAAGTCGGAGGTGTCGAGGATCCACGAGGCGCGGCCGCGCAGCGTCTCCAAGCGCCGGCGCTCGGCGCGGATGCCCTCAAGAAGCCGCCCGTCCGGGGCCAGGGGATGCGGCCGGCGCGTCTCCTTGAACCGCGCGACGAGCACCTCGTCCGAAGCTTCGAGAAAGAGGATCTGGTACGGGAAGCCGAGCCGGTCGAGCTCGCCCAGGGCCTGGAGCGCGTCGTCAAAGAAGACGCGGCCGCGGATGTCGACGACGGCCGCCACCTGGTCGATGCCCGTCCCGGGCGCCGCGCAGAGCTCGGCGAACCTCGGGAGGAGCGCCGGCGGCAGGTTGTCGACGCAGAAGAACTCCAGATCCTCGAACGCCCGGATGGCCTGCGTCTTCCCCGCGCCGCTCAGACCCGTGATGATGACGAGCCGCAACTCGGACGCCATGCGCGGACCCCCGCGTCCATTCTACCGGACGGCCGACGCCACCGCGTTGTGGAAGCGCGCGCGCAGGCGCTGGATGCCTTCGGCCGTCCGGTCGCGGCCGTAGTAGACGCGGTTCGTCAGCAGCACCACGGCGAGGTCCAGGTCCGGTTCGATCCAGAGGCTCGTGCCGGTGAAGCCGGTGTGGCCGAACGCGTTCGGGCCGAAGAGGTCGCCGCAGCTCGGCGCGTCGCCGGCCGGCGCGGCCCAGCCCAGCGTGCGGCGCTGGCCGGGCGCGGAGGCGACGACCGCCGTCATCGCGCGCACGGTGGCGGGCGCGAGCACGCGCCGGCCGTCCAGCGCGCCGCCGTTCAGGAGCATACGGGCGTAGCGGGCGAGGTCGCCGGCCGGAGCGAAGAGCCCCGCGTGGCCGGCGACGCCGTCGAACACGTGCCGCGCGTTCTCGTCGTGCACCCGCCCGTGGATGCGGCCCTCGCCGGGCACAAGTTCCGTCGCGGCGCAGCGCGGGGCGAGTTCGTCGTCCGGCCGGAAGACGGTGCGCGTCATGCCGAGCGGCGCGTGGATCCGCTCGCGCACGAAGGCGTCGAACGGGGCGGCCGCCGCTTTCTCCACGACTTCGCGCAGCAGCATGAAACCGAGATCCGTGTAGCGGATAACGGCGCCGGGCGCGCTCTCCAACGGCCGGCGGCAGATGGCGGAGACGGCGCGCTCGCGGTCGAGGTGCGAGCGGTCGAGGCGCGCGTGGGCCGGCAGGCCGGACGTGTGGCTGAGGAGGTGGCGGAGCGTCACCTGGTCCCGGCCCTCGCCGCGGAATTCCGGGACGAACCGCCGGACGGGGTCGTCGAGCCGGATCTCGCCGTCTTCGATCAACGCCCAGACGGCGGGCGCCGTGGCGACGACCTTGGTCAGGGAGGCGAGGTCGTACAGCGTGTCCCCCGTGACCGGCACCGGCTCCGGCTCCAGCGTGGCCCAGCCCACCGCGACGGGGTCCAGCTGGCCGTCCCGGCGGGCCACGACGGCCACGGCGCCGGGGGTGACGCGCTCGTCGACGGCCTGCCGCAGCAGGCGCCAGGCGCGCTCCAGGCGCGACGGGTCAAGGCCGAGGGAGCTCATGCCGGGGCGCCCCCTCGATGCCGGTGGTGCGTCTGCGGCGTCCGGACGGAGCGGTGACGGAGTGCACGTTCATCGCGGAAGACCACCCTCCAGGTCACGGCTGCAGGCCGTGCGTAGGCA
>JADGHN010000025.1 GCA_019683875.1 Clostridia bacterium | reverse complement strand
CAGGGAGCCGACGGAGCCGGCGGCCTCGAACGCGAGAATGCCGCGCGTGAACACGCGGACGAACGTCGGAATGGCGGCGGCGCCCACGATGGCCCCGACCGTGGCGGCGAGGAGCACGTCGCGGAAGTCGGCGCGCAGGCGGGCGACGTCCCCGTGCTGGATGGCGAAGTCGACGAGGCTCCCGAGCAGCGGCGCCTGAACCAGGTTCGCCGAACGCGACGCCAGGGCGATGACGTTGAACAGGGAGAGGGCCAGGGCCAGCCTGCCCGTGCGCACGCCCGCCGGCCGGACGGAGTACGAGAGCGCGTCGATGGCATGGATGATCGCCGTCAGCAGCAAGACGGCCGTGAGGCGGGTCAGTCTCGTGTCACCTCGGATTTCTTTCGCGGCGCGGCGAGGGTCGGTCGTACGCGTCCGGGAAGGCGCGCCACCACCCGGGCGCGTCCACGACCGGCTGCTGCGCGCGCCAGGCGCGCAGCCGTTCGACGTCGAGCACCGCGCTGACGACCGTCTCCGCTCGCGCGTCCTCGGCCTCCGCGATCACGCCGTCGCCGGCCGGCGAAAGGTCCAGCGGCGCGTAGACGGCGCTGCGCCCTTCCAGGCGGAGTCCCATGAAGTCGCCGACGAGCGCGCTCTGGACGGCGTACACCCCGGCGTCCTGAGCGCGGCCCCATACGCCGCGGCGGGCCTTCCACAGATGGTACGCCTCCGGATTCGCGATCGGCAAGCACAGGAGATCCGCGCCCAGCCCCCTGGCGATGCGCGCCGTCTCGAAGTACGTCGCGTCCATGCACACGGGCGCCGCGACCGTGCCCCACGGCGTGGGGAAGACGCGCAGCTCGGCGCCCGCCTGGATGCCCCACTCGGCCTCGTACGGGAAGAGGTGCAGCTTCGGCTGGCGCAGAAGCAGGCGGCCGTCCGGGGCGAAGACGTGCGCGAGGTTGAGCACGCGGCCGTCCGCCACGGGCAGGTTGGCCGTCCCGGCGACCACGTAGGCGCCGAGGGCCTCGGCGAGGGCGGAGAAGGCGACGCGGTACACGGTGCCGACGGCGGGACCCAGCTCGGCGAACACCTCCGCCACCGACACGCCGCCGCCCGCCTGCGCCGCCCGTTCCGGGGCGCCCGCGCGCTGCAGGAGCCCGAACCCCGGCAGCAGCGCCGTGAGGCCCGTGGCGACGTCTTCCGGGAACACGATCAGCTCGGCGCCCGTCCGCGCGGCGAGCACGCCGAGCTCGAACACGTGGCGCACGAAGTGGCCCGGGGTGGGCTCCGGGCGCAGCTCCATCTGCACCGCCGCCACGCGCAGCCGGGCGACGGCCGGTTCCCTCGCATCGTCCGCGCGCACGGTCCAGTCCAGGTAGCGGTTCCGGCGGTCGCGCGCGTCGCGCTGGACATCGGCCGGGAGCGCGGCGACGGCGCGCGCCACCTCGCGCTGCACGACGGCCTCCCGCGCCCGCGAGGCCGCGGCCCTCGCGGCCGCTTCCAGCAGCGCGCGCCTCACGGCCGCCCCTCCCCATCCGGGGCCGGCCCGGCGCCGCGGCCGCGATGCGAGTGGCGCACGATGTCTCCCGGCGCGCCTGCGACGGCCTCCTGCGCGCCCGCGCCGTCGCCGCGCTCGCCGTCCGGCGCCGCTCCCGTACCCCGCCCTTGGGCCCGCACCCGCGACGGGTACGCGGCCGCGAAATGGCGCCGGTACAGTGCGGGGTTGAGGTGGCGCGCGATCGGATAGTCCCGCCGCACCCGCTCGAGGACGTCCCACTTGAGCGTCGCGATCACGACGGCGTCCCCCATGGCCTCGTCGGCCTGGGCGTACCAGCCGGTCTCCCCCGGCGTGCCCTCGCAGGGCCCGTACACGGCGCTGTGCCCCGCGTACAGGTGCCCACGCACCGGCCCGACCAGGCAGGCCTCCACGCACGGGACCTGCGTCTGCTGCACGTTGGACCAGACGGTCGCCACCTGGCGCCACGGGTTGTACGGCACCGGCCACGCGGTGAGCGCCACGGCGAGGTCCGCGTCGAGCCGCTCGGCCAGGCGGAAGCCTTCCGGCATGAGCGCGTCGTGGCCGAGAAGGAGCGCCACGGCGCGCCCCCGGCATTCGATGAGGCGCAGCTCCGCGGAGGGGCGCCAGCCCGCGGCGATCGCGTCGACCGGCCAGTGCCCCTGCGCCTGCCAGCCGAGCAACTCGCCGTCCGGCGCGAAGAGCCCGGCGGCGTGCAGCCAGCCCCCGTCGGACGGCACGACGACGCTGCCCGGCACGAGGTGCACGCCATGGTCGCGAGCGAGCCTCGACCCGGCCAGGCAGTAACGTTCCCACGCGTCCTCCGGCGGCGCGTTCTTCCGAAGGCGGCGGGGATCTCTGGTCGCCCGCGCCCACGCGGCCAGCGCGGGGACGCCGTCCGGTCCGGCGCCGGCGCCCGGCGGCAGCACGACGAAGTCGGCCCCCGCCTCCTTCGCCGCGGCCAGCCGCCGGTGGAGCTCGTCCATCCAAGCGGCGCGGTCGCCTTCGCCCTCCCCTCGTTCCGGCAGGGGAAACTGCAGAGCGGCGACCTTCCACGCCTCACCCGGCATTGCGCCACCTCCCGCGCGGGGACGCGACCCCGCCGCGCCTCCGGCCGGCGACAAGAGCGTCAGACGTTGAAGCGGAAACTGATGACGTCCCCGTCCTGGACGACGTAGTCCTTGCCCTCGAGCCGCAGCAGGCCTTCTTCCCTCGCGCGCTTGAGGGATCCGCAGCGGACGAGGTCGTCGAAGGCCACGACCTCGGCGCGGATGAACCCGCGCGCGATGTCGCTGTGGATCTTGCCGGCCGCGTCGCGCGCGACCGTCCCCTGGCGGATCGGCCAGGCGCGCACCTCGTCCTCGCCGGCGGTGAGGAACGAGATCAGGCCGAGCGCGGCGTACGCGGCGCGCGCCAGCCGTTCCACGCCCGGCGCCTCCAGCCCGTACTCCGCCATGAACGCCGCGCGCTCCTCCGCGTCGAGCTCCGCGATCTCCGCCTCCACGGCGGCGGAAAAGGTGACGAGCGTCAGGCCGCGCTCGGACGCGTACGCCTCCAGGGCGGCGCGCCCGGGGTAGTCGCCTCCGCGCAGGTGGTCCTCGCCGACGTTGACGGCGATGATCATCGGCTTGACCGTCAAAAGCGCGTACCCGCGCAGGGCGGCCAGCTCATCCTCCGCGAGCCCCAGGTCCCTGAGCGGCCGCTCGGCCTCCAGCGCCTCCCGGCACCGCAGCAACAGCTGGAAGACGCGCTCCTCCTCCGCGCTGCGGCGGTGGTTCTTGGCAAGCCGCGCGGCCACCGTCTCCACGCGGTCGAGATCGGCCAGCAGGAGATCCTCTTCCAGCTCGCGCACGTCGCGCGCGGGATCGATGGAATCCTTCACGAAGGCCACCGTCGGGTCGTCGAACGCGCGGGCGACGACCAGAAGGGCGTCGCTCTTTCGAATTCCCTCAAAGAATTCGTTCAGCTTCGCCCGGTCGCTCTCGCCGGGCACGAAGCCGGGAAGCTCCGTCAGCTGCAGCGTGGCCGGCGTGACCTTCCGGGGATGGAACATCTCCGCGAGCGCGTCCAGGCGGCGGTCCGGCACGGCCGCGACGCCGACGGGCTGGCGGTCCCGCCCGGACGGCGCGATGCCCGTGAGCAGGCGGAACAGCGTGGACTTGCCGGTCGCCGGCAGGCCGATGAGTCCGAGTTGCACTCACGCACCCTCCTCGCGAAACGCTTCCAATATGGCGCGGGAGACGCGAGGAAGCAACCACATCGCCTCGTTGTCGACGTGATAGCGCGGATCGAGGGCGCCGTCCGTCATGAGGGCGACGACGTAGTCCCCCCATGGCGTCCGCACGATGCCGGCATCGTTGCGGACGCCGTCGAGCGAACCGCTCTTGGAGGCGACGCGCACGGCCGGCGGGCGACCCCCTTCCTCGGACACCAGGGAATACGGGAGGAGCCGGGTCAGCGCCGAGTTGTAGTGCTGGCGCTCCAGGATCGCGACCATCGCCTCGTCGGCGCGCCGGGACACGCAGCGGCGCGCGTGGATGGACTCCATGAGCGTGGCCATCTCCCGCGGCGTCGTCGTGCCGAGCTCGCCGGGGATGTCCCAGTAGAGCTTCTTGTGGAGCCGCGTCGCCCGCAGGCCGCGCCGCTCCATGGCGCGGTTGACCGCCTCCAGCCCGACGCGGTCGATCAGCTCGTTCGTGGCCACGTTGTCGCTGACGACGATCATGAGCGTGGCGAGGTCGCAGATGCGCAGCTGGACGCCGTCCTCAAGATCCGCGAGGACGCCGGATCCCGTCGTCCGGTTCGCGGGGTTGACGCGGACGACGTCGTGCCAGCCGAGGCGCCCGGCCTCGATGGCCTCCCAGAGGGCGACGAGAATCGGCACCTTGATCATGCTCGCCGTCTCGCCGACGCGGTCGGCGTCGAGTTCAAACGTGGCGCCGTCGCGCAGGTCGCGCGCGAAGACGCTGAGGTGCCCGCTGAAGCCCGCCGCCGCACGGGCGACGGCCTCGCCGAGCCATGACGCGAATGCCATGTCAGACTCCTCCAGCTCCCAGAAGAAGCGCTTTCAGTTCCTGAGCGTTCGTCACGGCGTAGTCGCCGAAGTTGTTGTTGAAGAGCACGTGGACCTCCCGGGCCTGCGCCGCCAGGCGCTCCGCAGTGCGCGCCCACTCCTCAAGTTCCTGCTCGTTATACCGGTACCGGAAGCGCTCGCCCGAGGAGCCCCCCTTGCGGTACCACGTCGCGGCGTTCCGCCCGTGAAGGCGCGCGATGGCCAGGTCCGGGTGCGTGACGACCGGCACGAGCGGCACGCACCCCTCGCCGACCTGGGGCTCGTCCGCGATCACGTGGACGAACTCGTGCCGCTCCAGGAAGCGCAGCGTCCGCGAGCGGTTCTCGTCCCGGAACCAAGAGCGGTGACGAAATTCGACGGCGAGCGTGAACCCGGACAGCATGCGCCGGGCGTACAGAAGGTAGTCGTAGTGCGACTCCCGGCAGACGAACCACGGAGGGAACTGCAGGAGCACGGCGCGCAGCTTGCCGCTGTCGCGTATGGGCGAGAGCGCGGACGCGAAGCGCTCGAACATCAGGTCGAGCGGCATGGCGTCGCGGCCCGTGCGCTCGGCGTCGCGGTCGTGCTTCGTCATGCCGCGGTACGCCTTCACGTCGAAGCGGAAGTGGGCGGGCGTCCGCTCGTTCCACAGCCGGAAGTTGCGCTCCGCCGGCATGTGGTAATAGGTGCTGTCGACCTCGACGAGCCGAAAGTGCTCGGCGTAGTACGTGATTCGCTGGGCCGGCGGCAGGCCTTCCGGATAGAACCCTTCGTGGTCGCTCC
The DNA here is from genome assembly GCA_019683875.1 of Clostridia bacterium. Classification (NCBI taxonomy): domain Bacteria; kingdom Bacillati; phylum Bacillota; class Clostridia; species Clostridia bacterium. The sequence continues at coordinate 14,559 of JADGHN010000025.1, read as the reverse complement.
ACGCGCACGTGCCGACGAGGATCTCTCCCACCTGCGCACCTCCCCTGCCCGCGCGGGTGCCCGGGTCGCTCCACTTCTCGGGACACCGCCGCCGTTCCTGCGGGCGACGCGGTGATGATTCCCCTCCGGGGTGAATAAGCGTGCTCCCAGGAGGCGCGCGATGAGCGAGGGCACGATCGTCCTGGTCGGCGTGCTGCTCCTCGGGCTGATGGCGCGAAACGCCATCGTCGCCGGGTCGGCCTGCATCCTCCTGCTCTTGAAGCTCGGCCAGGCGGACGCTGCCTTCGCGTGGCTCATGCGCTACGGGCTGACGGTGGGGTACGTCTTCCTGATCCTCGCCGTGCTCGTGCCGGTGGCGATGGACCAGCTCGACTGGAGGCACTTCTTCCGGGACCTCGTCAGCGTGTCGGGCCTCACCGCGGTGATCGTCAGCGCCGCGGGAAGCTGGGTGGGCCGCTTCGGCGTGCGCTACATGGACGCGAACCCGCAGATCCTGGTGGCGCTTGTGGTCGGCACGATCGTCGGCACGGCCCTGATGTCCGGCGTGCCGACGGGCCCGATCATCGCGGCCGGCGTCACGGCGCTGGTTCTGCGCCTCTTCCAGTGAACGTCGGGAAACGAGCGAAGGGGGGACGACATGGTCAACGCGATCTGGGTCGCGCTGCTGCTCGGCGGCCTCGCGTACGGCGCCGCCCACGGGCGCCTGGGCGACGTGACGGGCGCGTTCATGTCCCAGGGCGGCGCCGCCGTGCAGACAAGCATCCAACTCGCGGGCATCGTCGCCGTGTGGTTCGGCATCAGCCGCATCGCGGAGCGCGCGGGTCTGATCGACCTCCTCGCGCGCGCGATGGCCCCCCTCTTCGGGCGGCTCTTCCCCGACGTGCCGCCGCAGCACCCGGCGATGGGCGCCATCGTCATGAACATGGCGGCGAATACGCTCGGGCTCGGCAACGCGGCGACGCCGTTCGGGCTCAAGGCCATGCGGGAGTTGCAGGAGCTGAATCCCCGCAGGGACACCGCCTCTCCCGCCATGGTGACGTTTCTCGCCATCAACAGCGCCGCGATCAGCCTCCTGCCCGCGACGACCATCGCCGTCCGCGCCGCGGCCGGGTCGCACCATCCGGCCGAGATCGCGGGGCCGGCGATGATCGTCACGGGCGCGTCGATGGTCGCCGTGCTGATCGCCACGCAGGTCTGGCGGCGCACGCTGCCGCCGGGGCCCGGCACCGGCAGGGACCGCCGCCGTGGCTGAGTTCGCGACGTGGGTCCTGCCCGTCTTCATCGCCGCGTCGGTCGTCGCCGGGCTGGCGCGCCGCATCGACCTCTTCGAGACGTTTCTCGAAGGGGCGCGGGAAGGGCTTCAACTCGTCTACAACATCTTTCCGCACGTGCTGGCGATCTACGTCGCCATCGGCGTCTTTCGCGCGAGCGGCGCGCTTGACGCCGCGGCGCACGCGCTGGGCGGGTGGCTGGCGCTCGTCGGCATCCCCGCGCCCGTCGTGCCGCTGGCGCTGATGCGGCCGCTCTCCGGTTCGGCGGCGCTCGGCTACCTCGTCAGCCTGCTGGACGAATACGGACCCGATTCGCTGATCGGCCGGCTGGCTTCGGTCATGCAGGGCAGCAGCGAGACGACGTTTTACGTGTTGAGCGTGTACCTGGGCGCGGTCGGCATCAAGCGGAGCGGTCCCGCGCTCGCGTTCTGCCTCCTGGGCGACGCCGTCGGCTTTGTCGCCGCGGTTTGGGTCTCGCACGCGTTCTGGGGTTGACGGTCCAGGGACGACGTCGACTCGGCAGATGGCAGCAAGTCGTCCGTATGCGCGCCTTCCGTCGCGTTCACCTTAAGCGCGGGGGTGCGTCGCATGACGCGTCGCGGGCGGTGGGCGGTGGCGATCGCGTCATCGATGCTGTGCGTGGCGGCCATGACGTGGGCGGCCGGTGCGCCGGCCCGGCGCGACGGCGCGGTGGAACGCCCCGCACGCGCCCCGTCCGCGCCGCTGCACGCAGCGCCCGGACCCGCCGTTCTTCCGACGCCGCCGGAAGCTGCGCAGGCTGAACAGGGCATGACGGGCGTGGCAAACGCCGCGGGGGCGCCGGCGGCACGGCGCCCTGAGGACGCGCACGGCGTCTTCATCCCTGACGACGCCGCGCTGTCGCACCGCCTTCTCGACATGGACATCCCGTACCTCATCGGGACGTACAGCACCCGCTTCACGCACGCCACCCCGAGCCAGGCGGACAACATCGCGCTCGCCGCCCGGCGCCTGAACGGGACCATCGTGCTGCCGGGCGAGGTGTTCTCGTACAACCGCATCGTGGGGCCGTACACGAAAGAGAACGGCTTCGGCATGGGGCGGATGTTCGTGGGCACGCGCATCGTGCCGTCCATCGGCGGCGGCGTCTGCCAGGGGGCGTCGACGCTTTACAACGCCGTGATCCTCGCGAACCTGGAGGTCGTCGAGCGGCACGCCCACGGATTGACGGTCCCGTACCTGCCGCCCGGCCAGGACGCGACCGTGACGGACACATACGGACTCGATTTCCGCTTCCGGAACAACACGCCGGCGCCGATCCTCATCCGCGCCGCCGCGCAGGACCGGTGGCTGACGGTGAGCCTCTACGGCGCGCAGCCGCCCCCGAAGGTCACGTGGCGCCACGAGATCCTCGCCACGTACTCGAAGTCCGTGGTGCACACGACCGACCCGCAACTGCCGAGCGGGATCCGGAAGACCGTGGCCGCCGGCCAGGACGGCGTGCGGGTGCACAGCTGGGTCATCGTCCACTGGCCGGACCGGGAGGAAGTGCGGGACCTGGGCATCGACACCTACCGGGCCAGCCCGCAGGTCATCGCGAGCGGTCCGTAGGCGCGGCGGCGAATCGGAAGACGCGCGCGGCCGGCCCGGCGTTCGGGCCGCGGCCGCCCTGAAGCGCGACGGTCATCGACCGCGACCCCGGCCCGGGGTCATGCGGACACCGTTGCGGGCGCGTCCGCGAAGCGCTGCACGATCGGCCGCGTCCGGCGATAGAGCCAGAGAAGCTCGACGGCGTAGCCGGCGAGCACCGCCAGCGCCGCCAGCTCCGCGCCCGGGCGCGGCCACCACCGGGCCAGGATGAACAGCGGCGCGACCATCCCGCCCACGTTCAAGAGCGCGCCGACGTTCACCGGACGCGTGCGGCCGTCCCGGACGAGGTGGGCCTGCAGCCAGTTCTCGACGGACACGGCGAGCGGAAGAACCGAAAGGATGCGGAGCGTGGTCCCCGCGGCGGGCACGAGCGCCGGCGGCAGTCCCACGACGCTCTTGAGGTAGACCTCCGCGAGCGGCGTCCAGGCCACGAGGAGCAACGATCCGGCAAAGGCGGCGGCCACGCTCCAGGCGAACCGGCCGACGGACTTCAGGCTTTCTGCGTCGACGACATGGGTGATGCTGATCTGCTGCACCATGCGCGTCCCGTTCGCGAGCAGCAGCGTGCTCGTCCAGACCACCGGCCACAGCGCCAGCGCCTGGGCGGCGTCGTGCGTGCGCGCGAGACCCGAGCTCAGCAGCGGCTTGCCCGCGAAGATGAGAATGCTGGTCGAGGCCAGCGGCCAGTAGAGCGACCAGAATTCCGGCCAGGGCAGCGGGCGGCCCGGCTCCTCCTCCCACCGGCCGGCGATCGCCGGCCGCGCGAAGACGGTCACCAACGCGGCCTCGACGATCACGCTGAGGCCCAGCGCCACGCCGGCGACGAGCGCCCCGTCCGCGCCGCGCCACACGCCGAGCGCCACCACGAGCGCAAGCGTCGCCAGGCGGCCGAAGCTGGCCCACGCCACCGGCGCCGTGCGGCGGTGCCGGATGAGGGCGCCCTGGAACACGCGCCGCCAGCCGATGGCGGCCGGCCAGAGGAGCATCGCCTGGAACGCCGGGTGGGCCGCCGCGGCCACGTCCGGCGGCAGGCCGAGGATGGTGCCGAACAGGAGCCCGTACAGCGGATCCACGAACCCGAAGGCGAACGTGAGCGCCGTCAACACGGCGTCGAGGACGAGCATGTGGCGGAAGATCGAGTCGAAAGCGGGCCGGCTGCGGGCCAGCGCGGTGGTCGCGTGGAGGAGCATGATGATCGGGCTCTCGAAGAGGATCGCGACGCTCTCCGCCACGCCGTACGCCGCCAGGGACACTTCCGGGTGGGCGAGCCGGCTGAGCCCCGCCGCCAGGATGGGCCCCGAGGAAATCATGACCATGTCCGAAATCGAGAGCGGAATGAAGAGGGCCCAGTAACGCCTCATACTTCCCTTTGTAACACGAAACGCGCCCTGCCGGGCGCGTTCGCGCAATCCAGACCCCACCGTGCCGTGCGCCGATTGTTTCAAACCTGCCCCTGGCAGGTGGGTGCCCTCCCGCCGGTTCAAGGCTTCCGCCGTGGTTCGCGGCCTGCCCGCCCCGGACGGAGTCCAGGCTCCCTTTGTTTTGGTGTTGGTTCAAAACAAAAATCGGCTACGTCACGCACACAGCAGGGTGCGCCCGAAGGGCGCGCAGTTCAGTTTGCTTCATTGTACGACGCGGCCATGCGTGCCGGCAGCCGGAAGCGAATGACAGGCGGCGGGGTCAGGCCGTCCCGGCCGCGCCGCTCCCGCCAGAGGCGCGCGCGCTCGCGCGCCCCGATTCCTCGCCGGCCACGGATCGAATGGCGAGTTCCTCCAGTTGGCGCGGGTCAACCGGCGCCGGCGCTCCCGTCAACGGATCGGCGCCGCGCGCCGTCTTCGGGAACGCGATGACGTCGCGCAGCGAGTCCGCGCCGGCCAGCATCATGATGAGACGGTCCAGGCCGAACGCGATCCCGCCGTGCGGCGGCACGCCGTACTCGAAAGCGTCGAGAAGGAAGCCGAACTTCGCCTGCGCCTCTTCCTTCGAGAAGCCCAAGCAGCGGAACACGCGCTCCTGGACGTCCCGGCGGTGGATGCGGATGCTGCCGCCGCCGATCTCCACGCCGTTCCAGACGAGGTCGTACGCCTGCGCGCGCACGCGGGCCGGGTCGGTCTCCAGCAGGGGCAGGTCCGCCTCCACGGGCGACGTGAACGGGTGGTGGCGCGCCTCCCAGCGCCGCTCGTCCGCGTTCCACTCGAACATCGGGAAGTCCGTCACCCAGAGGAACGCGTCGCCCGCTCCAGCGACAAGGTTCAGGCGCCGGCCCAGCACGAGCCGCAGGTGCCCCAACGCCTCCGCCGCCACGGCCTCCTCGTCCGCGACGAACAGGGCGACGCTCCCCGGCTCCGCCTCCAGCCGAGCTTGCAGCGCCGCGGCCACGCCGCCGACGTGCTTCGCGACGGGCCCTCGCAGCCCGTCAGCGTCAAAGGCGAGCCAGGCCAGGCCCTTTGCGCCCCGGCTCTTGGCCTCCTCGGCCAGGCCGTCGATGTCCTTGCGGGAAAGCGTGGCTCCCGGGGGCACGGCGATGCCGCGCACCACGCCGCCCTTCGCCGCTGTTTCCCGGAACACGCCGAACTCGCTCTCCGCGGCGATGTCGGTGACGTCCACGATGGGCAGCCCGAAGCGCAGGTCGGGCTTGTCGGAGCCGTAGCGCGCCATCGCCGTGGCGAAGTCCATGCGCGGGAAGGGCGTCGTCACGTCCTTGCCCACCGCGCGGAACGCGGCGGCGAGCATCGCCTCGATCTGGGTCATCACATCCTCAGCCGTGACGAAGGACATTTCCACATCGATCTGAGTGAACTCCGGCTGGCGGTCGGCGCGCAGGTCCTCGTCCCGGAAGCACCGGACGATCTGCACGTACCGTTCCAACCCCGAGACCATGAGCAGCTGCTTGAAGAGCTGCGGCGACTGCGGCAGGGCGTAGAACGAGCCGGGTTGCAGGCGGCTCGGCACGAGGAAGTCGCGCGCGCCTTCCGGCGTGGAGCGCGTGAGCATGGGCGTCTCGATCTCGTAAAAGCCGTGGGCGTCGAACCAGTCGCGCACAGCCTTCACGAAGCGGTGGCGAAGCGCAAGGTTGCGCTGCATGTCCGGGCGCCGCAGGTCCAGGTAGCGGTAGCGCAGGCGGAGCAGCTCGTCGGCGTCGACGCCCTCCTCGATGTAGAAGGGCGGGGTCTTCGCCTCGCTCAGGATGAGCGCGCGCGACGGCTCGATCTCCACCGTCCCCGTCTTCATCTTCGGGTTGACGGCGTCAGGCGCGCGCAGCCGAACCGTCCCGCTCACGCTGACGACGTACTCCGAACGGAATTCCCTCGCCGTCCGGAACGCCTCAGGAGTGCGGGCGGCATCGAAGGTGACCTGCACGATGCCCGTGCGGTCGCGCACGTCCACGAAAAGAAGGCTGCCGTGGTCGCGCACGCGCTGCACCCAGCCGTTGATCGTGACGGGCTGGCCCGCCATCTCCTCCGAAACTTCGCCGCACCAGACGGTGCGCTGCCACTCCGCGTGTGCCATCCGCGTTCCTCCGCTTACGCGCCGGCCGCCTGGCCGCCCTGGGGGCCGCGCCGTCGCAGGTATTCCACGAGATCGTCAAGCGAGACCGTCTCCTGGCTGCCGGTCTCCAGGTCCTTGACCGCCGCCGCGCCGGCGGACAGCTCCTCCTCGCCCAGGATGACGGCGAAGCGCGCCGGATAGCGCGAGGCCGCCTTGAACTGGGCGCGGAAGCTGCGGTCGAGGAAGTCCGTGTCGGCCGACACGCCGGCCGCGCGCAGGCGCTGGACGAGCGGCAGGGCCTGCGCCCTCGCGGCATCGGCGGCGATCACGAACGCCGTGACGCCCGCGTCCGCCTCCGGCAGGCGCCCCTCGCCCGCCAGCGCGCCGAGGAGCCGCTCCATCCCCAGCCCGAAACCGACGCCGGGCACGTGCGGGCCGCCGAGCGTCTCCGCAAGGCCGTCGTACCGGCCGCCGCCGAAGAGCGCGTTCTGCGCCCCGAGGGCGCCGTGCGTGAACTCGAAGACGGTTCGCGTGTAGTAGTCGAGGCCGCGGACCAACGTCGGGTCCACGGTGAAGCGAATGCCCAGCGCCTGGAGCGCCGCTTGCAATCCCTTGAAATGGTCGCGGCAGGCGTCACAGAGGAAGTCCAGCGAGCGCGGCGCGGCCACGGCCAGTGCCCGGTCCGTCTTGCAATCCAGCAGGCGGAGCGGGTTGCGCTCCAACCGGCGGCGGCAGTCGGCGCACATTTCCTCGATGTGGCTGCGATAGTACTCGACCAGCGCTTCCCGGTAGCGGGGGCGGCAGGCCGGGCAGCCGATGCTGTTGAGGTGCAGGTCCAGTTGCGTCAGACCGGCGCGCTGGACGAACTCCAGCGACAGCGCGATGACCTCCGCGTCCAGGCGCGGATCGTCGCTGCCGAGGGCCTCCACCCCGAACTGGTGGTGCTCCCGCAAGCGGCCGGCCTGCGGCTTCTCGTACCGGAAGATGGGGAGGGAGAGATAGTAGAGCTTCACCGGTTGCGGACGGTTGTGCAGGCCGTTTTCCAGGTACGCGCGCACCACGCCCGCCGTTCCCTCAGGGCGGAGCGTGATGCTGCGCTTGCCGCGGTCCTCGAACGTGTAGGTCTCCTTCTCCACGATGTCCGAGGTGTCGCCCACCCCGCGGTGGAACAGCTCCGAGTGTTCGAAGGTCGGCGTGCGGATCTCGGCATAGCCGTAGAGGCGGCAGACTTCCCGAGCCACGGCCTCGAGGCTCTGCCAGCGGGCACTCTCCGGCGGGACGATGTCCGCGGTGCCCCGCGGGCGCGAGGTGAGCAATGCGACACCCCCAAAAACCAGAAAGCGCCGGACGGCGCGGCGCCTGGCGAATTCGCCCACTAGTATACGTGGCCGCATGTCCCGGCCGCAATGGCGTCGACCCCTTGCGGGCACAGTCGCCTCGACGGGCGCCCTCCCGTCAGGGGAGCGCCGGGCCGAGGTCGCGCCGCGCCGCCTTGAGCTCCCGCAGCGTGTAGAGCGCCTGCCGCGTGTCCTTCTGAAGGATGGCCTCCTCAAGTACCTCCAGCGCGCTTTCGAAGATGTCACGGCCCTGGAACGTGGCCTCAAGGAGGATGCGGCGGTCGTGGGTGTCCCAGATCTCGACCAGCCGGCGGTACCTGCGGTAGGCTTCGTCCCAGTCCCCGGCCTCCACGGCGTGCGTCGTCGCGAGAATGGCTTCCGTCGTGTGATCGCCGGAGTAATGGCGGAACATCGTCGCCAGCTCGCAGCCGCCCGTGAGAAGCACGGCCGCGAGGACCGCGGCCAGAAGCACGGCGCGGCTGGCCGGCCGTCCCCGAAAGGACGCCCGCGCGCGGTCATCGCCCATCGGCATTCCCCTCCCCCTGGCGGCCGTCGCCCTCCGGATCCGGGCCCTTCTCCCCGCTTGCCAGATGCGGCTCGAGGCGGTGGACCATGGCCTCGAGCTTGGCGGCGAGGTCGCGGTACATGGCGCGCGCGCCGGGATCCTCCGTATCGAGGGAAAACGACTGCAGATCCGCGGCCGCCTTGCGGAGGGTGGCAAGCGTCTCCGGTTTCACCGTGCTTTTCGGCTTCTCGGTCGAATCCTCGCGCAGGTCGATGTACAGGCGCCCCTCGGTGTCGACCTGGGCCACGACGACATCCCGCACGTCGTCCACGCCGTACTCCGCGAGCTTCGCCTTCAGCCACTCCTGCGTGCGGCCGATCTCCTCAAGGGTCTTCTCCAGCACGCGCCCGCGCAGCACGACGATCGCCGGCATGCCCTCCTGGCTGACGGGCAGGCCGAGGTCCTTGGGCGTGACCGGCTGGCGGTCCGCCTTCTGCACGACGCTGATCTTGCCGCTCGGCTCGAACACGGCGAATTCCACGTCGGCCAGCTTCGGCACGTGCCGCTGCCGCAGCTCCTCCATGAGGTCGTCGAACGTGAGCGCCGCGCGCGCCATGTTGCGCTCCAGCACGCGGCCGTCGCGCACGACGACGATCGGCTCGCCGGCGAAGACGCGCCGCAGCGAGGGGAAGTGGGTCGTGAGCCGGCTGATCGCGATGTGCATCAGCGACCACACGGTGATGCCCAGCATGTTGACGACGAGGCTGAACTGGGGCGTCGTGTTCGGCGAGGCGGCGATCTGGCCGACGGCGATGGCCACGACGAGGTCGAACATCGTCAGACGGCCCAGCATGCGCTGGCCCATGAGCCGGGCCATCATCAGCAGCCAGAGGTACGACACGACCGCGCGGATCACGAACCCCTGGAGCGGCAAGGCCGGGGACTCGAAAAAGACGCGGTCCCAGAACGTCAATCCTCGTCAGCTCCCAGGAATTACAGTGCCCCGCGCCCACCGGGGCATGAATGCCAACATCCGGGACGGCGGCCAGATTGTGCGCCGCATGGGCGCTTCGCGGCCGGTTCATGCTGGGAACGGGAGGCGACGTCATGACCGTCGGCACCAAGGTGAAGCAGACGATCGCGAGCCTGAAGTCCGCGCAGGCGAACTTGGAGTCGTTCGCCCTGGAGACGCAGAACAAGGCGGCCAAGCGGCTGTACGAGGAATGCGCCCAGCAGGCGAAGGCGATCGTCGAGCAGATGGAGTCGCGGTTGAAGCAGATTCAGGAGGAGGAGCCTCAATACAAGGACTCGTGACCGCCACCCGCGGAGGAGGGGGCCCGCCGCGGGAGCGGCGGCGATCCGCCCGCGGGTCAGCCCGCCGCGGCGTCCGCGCCGCTGCGCTCCCGGGCCAGCGTGGAGTTGACGAGGCGGAAACCGGCGTAGACGGCCACCCAGCCGAGCGCCATCGTGACCCAGAACGCGCCCGGGAATCCCGCCCGCGCGGCCGTGCCCGCGAGCCCCAGGATGACGCCGCCGGCCGCGATGAGCCCATTTCCCCAGGCAAGGCCGGCGGGAGCGCCCGCGGCGTAGGCCCGAAACACGGACGCCAGCGCAACGAGCACCATCGCCGCCACGCCGAAGGTGTTCAGCAGGATGAGGTCCACGAGCCACACGGCGCCGAGCCACCCTTCGTGGCGGATCACGCCCGTACCGGGTCCGCCGTTCAGCAACAGCAGTTCCGTCGTGTCCACCGGCAGGACCATGGTCAGCCCGATGCCGGCGGCGGAGACGGCGACGACAAGCCATGTGACCGCATTCGCGGCGCGCGAGGCGTGGCGCCTCCAGTGCAGGTGCAGGCTGCCGAGCCCCATGTACGCCGCCATGGCGACGGCCCCCAGGGCGTAGTAGACGCGGAACGCCCACGGGTTGCCGGCGCCCGCTGCCACGATGTACGCGGCGGTGGCGAGCGCCGCCATGACCAGGGACACGGCCCAGAAGACGGAGTGGCGCGCGCGGGATCGCAGGGCCTGGCGGGAAACCTGCACGGCGAAGACGGTGGTCACGGCGAGCACGATCCAGGGATACACGTGGCTGCAGCCTCCAATGTCACAACCTCGGCGGATCGAGTCAGAACGTCTTGCGGCTGTCGAGGAGGATGGTCACCGGGCCGTCGTTGACGAAGTCGACCTCCATGTGCGCCCCGAACACGCCGGTCTGCACGTGGACGCCGAGCTCCGACAGCCTGTCCGCCACGCGCTGGTACAGCGACCGCGCCGTCTCGCCGCCGGCGGCCGCGATGAACGACGGCCGTCGCCCCCGCCGCGCGTCCCCGTACAGCGTGAACTGCGACACGACGAGCGCCGCGCCGTTCACCTCGAGGAGGGAGCGGTTCATCTTTCCGTCCTCGTCCTCGAACACGCGCAAGTGCGCCACCTTGTCGGCGATGTAGTCGGCGTCATCATGCGTGTCGTCCGTCGCGACGCCGACCAGCACGACGAATCCCGGCCCGATGGCCGCGCGCCGCTCCCCTCCGACGCGCAGCTCCGCCCGCGAGCAGCGCTGCACGACCGCCCGCATCAGCGCGCCGCCCGGTGCACGGCGCGCTCCACGGAGTACACGTCGCGGATCTTCAGGAGGCGCCGGCGGATGTAGTCGAGCTGATCCAGGTCGCGCACGGCGAGGACGACGTCGATGACCGCCGTGCCGTCGTGCTTGCTGCGCGCCGAGGCCGAGAGGATGTTGACGCGGATCTCGCTGATCACCTGCGCCACGTCGGAGAGCAGGCCGGGCCGGTCGACGCCGACCATCGCCAGTTCCACCGGGTAGTACGAGGCGTCGACCTCGTCCCACGTAACCTCGATGAGGCGGTCGCGGTGGCGCAGGTGCTCGTTCACGTTCGGGCAGCCGGCGTGGTGGATCGACACGCCCCGCCCCTGCGTGATGTAGCCGACGATGCGGTCCCCCGGCACCGGATTGCAGCACCGCGGGAAACGCACGAGCACGTTGTCGATGCCCTTCACGCGCACGCCGCCCGACGGCTTGCCCCACTCGGCCTTGCGCGACGGCTGGAGCGCCTCCAGCGGCGCCGCGGCCAGCTCCTCGCGGCGGTGGCACTCCTTGATACGCGCCGCCACCTGCGCCGCGCCGATGCCGCCGTACCCGACCGCGACGAGCATGTCCTCCACGGACTGCACGTTGAGCTTCTTCCGGGCCTCTTCCAGCCACTCGTCCTTCCACGCCTGAGCCGGGTTGAGCCCCAGGCGGCGCAGCTCCTTCTGCACGAGCTCCCTGCCCCGCTCCAGGTTCTCCTCCCGGCGCGCGCGCTTGAACCACTGGCGGATGCGATTCTTGGCCGTCGAGGTCTTCACGAGGTTGAGCCAGTCCAGCGACGGCTGGCCGTTCGGGTGCGTGATGATCTCGACGATGTCGCCGTTTTGCAGCGCCGTGTCCAGCGGCACCATGCGGCCGTTGACGCGCGCCCCGACGCAGCGGTGCCCGATCTCCGTGTGGATGCGGTACGCGAAGTCCAGCGGCCCGGCGCCCGTCGGCAGCCCGATCACGTCGCCCCGCGGCGTGAACACGAAGACCTCGTCCGAGAACAGGTCGATCTTGAGGCTCTCCATGAACTCGGTGGCGTCCTTCGTCTCGCGCTGCCACTCCAGGACCTCGCGCAGCCACGCGAGCTTCTTGTCGAAGTCCGGGTCGGTCTTGCCGTCCTTGTACCGCCAGTGCGCCGCGATGCCGTACTCGGCCGTGCGGTGCATCTCCCACGTGCGGATCTGGATCTCGAACGGTTCCCCATGAGGGCCGATCACGGTGGTGTGCAGGCTCTGGTACATGTTCTGCTTCGGCGTGGCGATGTAGTCCTTGAACCGGCCCGGGAGGGGCTTCCACATGGCGTGCACGATGCCGAGCACCGCGTAGCAGTCGCGGATGTCGTTGACGATGACCCGGACGGCGACGAGGTCGTAGATCTCGGACAGGTCGCGGCCCTTCTGCATCTTGTTGTAAATGCTGTAGAAGTGCTTCGCGCGGCCGTCGATGTCCGCCTTGATGCCGGCCTCCTCCAGCTTCTCGCGGAGCGCCGCGATGATGACCTGCGCGTAGGCCTCGCGCTCCGCCCGCTTTTGCGGGATGCGCCGGGCCAGGTCGCGGTAGACCTCCGGCTTCAGGTAGCGCAGGGCCAGGTCTTCCAGCTCCCACTTGACACGAAAAATCCCCAGGCGCGCGGCCAAGGGAGCGTAGATTTCCAGGGTCTGCTGGGCCGTCTTGATCTGCTTCTCCCGCGGCATGGCCGCGAGCGTTCGCATGTTGTGGAGGCGGTCCGCAAGCTTGATGAGGATGACGCGGATGTCCCGCGCCATGGCGAGGAACATCTTGCGGACGTTCTCGGCCTGCTCCTCCGCGTGGGAGCGGAAGGACAGGCGCTCCAGCTTGGTCACGCCGTCGACGAGCTCCGCGACCTCGTCGCCGAACTCGCGGCGCACGTCCTCGATGGTGACGGACGTGTCTTCCACGACGTCATGCAGGAGCGCCGCGGCGATGGTGACGTCGTCCAGCTCCAGCTCCGCGAGGATGCCGGCCACGGCCAGCGGATGCTCGATGTACGCCTCGCCGGAGCGGCGCCTCTGGCCTTCGTGCGCGCGGCGGCTAAAATGGTAGGCGCGGTCGATCAGGTCGCGGTCCGCGTTGCGCTGGTACCGCGCCACCCGGTCTTCGAGTTCGACGACCGTCATCGCCGCTCACCTCCGCAGCGCGCCGTGGGCACAGATTCTCCCGCATGAAATTTTAATGCTGATTATAGCATTGTACGTCCAACTCGGACCCGAAGGGGCGACAGATTTTGACTTCCTCGACCGCAGACGACGCGCTCCTCGCCCGCGCCGTGGAGGCGGCGAAGGCCGCCGGCCGGCAGGCCCGGTCCCGGCGCCGGGCTGCCGCCCAGGCGGGTGACGCCACGCTGGACCTTCGCACCAAGGCGAACCCGCGAGATCTCGTCACGGCGATCGACGAGGACACCGAGCGCGTCATCCGCCAGCACCTGGAGGACACCGGCATTCCCGTGCTCGGAGAGGAGGGCGGCTGGATCGCCGGCGAGGACTGGCGCGCCGCGGACGCCGTGTGGGTGGTCGACCCCGTCGACGGCACGGCGAACTTCGTCCACACCCTGCCCCACTTCGGCACGGCCATCGCGCTCGTGCGCAAAGGGCGGCCCTTCCTGGGCGTCTTCTACGACCCGAACGCGGACGAGCTGTTCTGGGCCGTGCGCGGCGGCGGCTGCCACCTCCAACGCGGGGACGGGCCCGCCGAACGTCTCTCGGTAGACGACCGCCCGCTGGCGGAGGCGCTCGTCGGCGCCTCGCTCCCCAGCACGCCCGCGGAGCGGGAGGCGAACGGCGCCGCGATCATGGAAGTCGTGCGCGTGTGCCGGAACGTGCGCGTGCTCGGCTCCGCCGCCACGCACCTCGCGTACGTCGCGGCCGGCCGGCTCAGCGCCTGCTGGGACATCCACCTTTCGCCGTGGGACATGGCGGCGGGCCAGGTCATGGTCGAGGAAGCCGGAGGCGTGGTGACGACCATCACGGGCGAGCCGTTCCGGCTGGACCAGCGCACGATCGTCGCCGCAAATCCGAGGCTGCACAAGGACCTTGTCCCCGTCCTCGCCCGGGCCCGCGCGGGGGCCTAGGCGGGCGTCGGCTTGCGCCGCCCTGTCCCGTGTGGTTTGGTAGTGGCCGGGGGTGCGCCATGATCCGTCGGCCGTCTCCTGCCGCGCTCGCGGCCGCCGCGGCTCTGGCCGTGCTTTTGGCCGTCGTCGCCGCCGCGGTGACGACGCCGCCGTCCCCCGCGGACCGCGTCGAGCGCATCGCCGCGCAACTGCGCTGCCCTGTCTGCGACGGCGAGTCGGTGGCGCAGTCCGACAGCAGCGTCTCGCTGGCCATCCGGCAGGAGATCGCCCGGCTCGTCGACCAGGGCGAGAGTGAGGAAGCCATTCTCGACCACTTCCGGCAGCAGTACGGCGACTGGATCCTGAACGCTCCCCCGGCGCGCGGGTGGCTGAGCGCCGTCTGGCTCTTGCCCGCCGCGTTCCTGGCGGTGGGCGGCGTCGCGGCCGCGCGCTGGCTCACCGCGCGGAGCCGGCCGCCGGCCGAGCCCGCACGGGGGGCGCCTTCCGCCGGGCTCCCGGAGGACGCCGGCGACGACGAGCTTCCGCCGGAATTGGGAGAGTTTATCTAGCGAGCGCGGCGGGCCGGCCCCCGCGACCCCGGGGCCGCCGCCCGGCCCCCGGGGGGGGCGACACCGGCCCCCCCGGGGCGGGGGGGTTTTAAAA
>JADGHN010000024.1 GCA_019683875.1 Clostridia bacterium | reverse complement strand
CCGGGCGGCTCGTCCGGACGCTGGCGGAGGAAGGCCAGGATGCGCGGCCGGGCCTCCCGCGCGGCGTCGATGTCCGGATCGCTCCCCGGCTGGTAGGCGCCGACCTGGATGAGGTCGGCGGCGTCGCGGTAGACGGCCAGCAGGCGCCGCGCCCGCGCGGCCGCCTCGATCGTGCGCTCGTCCGCCACCTTGGGCATGAGCCGGCTGATGCTCTCCAGCACGTCGATGGCCGGAAACTGGTGCTCGCTCGCCAGCCGGCGGGACAGGACGATGTGGCCGTCGAGCAGCCCGCGCACGGCGTCGGCGATCGGCTCGTTCATGTCGTCGCCCTCAACGAGCACCGTGTAGAACGCGGTGATGGAGCCCCGCGCCGCCGTGCCCGCCCGCTCGACCAGCCGCGGCAGCGCCGCGAACACGCTCGGCGGATAGCCGCGCGTGGCGGGCGGCTCGCCGGCCGCCAGGCCGACCTCCCGCCCCGCCATCGCGAACCGCGTCAGCGAGTCCATGAGCAGCACGACGTCGTGGCCCTGGTCGCGGAAGAACTCGGCGATCGTCGTCGCCGTCTGCGCCGCCTTGAGGCGCAGGAGCGGGGGTTGGTCGCTCGTCGCCACGACGGCCACCGCGCGGCGCCGCCCCTCCTCGCCCAACTCGTGCTCGAGAAACTCCCGCACCTCGCGGCCGCGTTCCCCAATGAGGGCCAGCACGGTCACCGGCGCCTGGTTGTGCCGCGCGATCATGCCCAAAAGCGTGCTCTTGCCGACGCCGCTCCCGGCGAAGATGCCCAGGCGCTGCCCGCGGCCGCAGGTGAGCAGGTGGTCGATGGCGCGCACGCCCACCCACAGGCGCTCGCGGATCGGCGGACGGGACAGCGCTTCAGGCGGCCGCGCCTCAAGCGGGCGCTCCTCTTCGACGCGCCAGATCGGCCCGCCGTCGACGGGCTCGCCCAGCGGCCCGACGATGCGTCCCAGCATCTCCGCGCCGAGCCGCACCGTGAGCGGCCGGTCGAGCGCCTCCACCCACACCCCGGGCGCGATGCCGTCCGTCGCGCCGAGGGGCATGAGGAGCGTCTGGCCCCGCCGGAAGCCGACGACCTCCGCCAGCACGGGCCCGGACGCCGCGTGCAGCCGGCAGAGCTCGCCGACCTGCGCCCGGGGCCCGCGCGCCGCCACGACGAGGCCGAGCGCTTCCTCCACGCGCCCCGCGCGGCCGGCGCGCGGCACCGCCGCCACCGCGCGGCGCACGCGCTCCCGGACGCGCGCGACGGGGGCTTCAATGTCCGGCAGGGCCATGCGCCCGCACCTCCTCCCGGAGGGCGTCCAGGAGGCGACGCCAGCGCCAGCCCGGCCCGGCCACCCGGTAGCCGTCCTCGTCTTCCGCCCAGGCGTCGCCCGCCGGCACCCGCGCGTCGGCGAGCACGTCGACCGCCCGCCCTTCGGCGTCCAGACCGGCCGCCACCGCCTCCCGGGCTTCCGGCGACGTCCACAGGCGCTCGATCTCGCCCGCGGCCAGGAGTTCCCGCGCCTCCCACAGCGCCTGCCGTCCGGGCTCCTCGAGCTCCCGCCCGAGCGCCGCCTCCGCCAGCTCGGCCGCCAGCCGGACGGCCTCCTCCTCCAGGCGGCGCAGCGCCCGCTCGAGCCACGCGGCGGTCTCGGCACGCTCCCGCTCCGCCGCCGCCATCAGCTCGCGGGCCTCCTCCAGCATCCGTTGCCCGGCGGCCACGCCCGCCTCGTAGCCGCGCGCGTATCCCTCCCGCTGCCAGCTCGCCCGGTGCCGCGCCACCTCGGCCTCGACGAGCTCCGCGATGCGCTGTTGCACGACCTCACCCGGATTGGACGCCTCGGGCGCCCCCGCCGCCGGGCAGTCCTGCACCGGCGGCAGCGTGACCACGGGCCATTCCGGCGGCCGGGGGGCCTGCGTGACGGCGGGCGCGGCTTCAGACCACCAGTTCATCTTCGCCACCCCGGCTCACCACGATCTCGCCCTGCTCCTCAAGCCGCCGGACGACGTTGACGATGCGCTGCTGCGCCTCTTCCACGTCGCGCAGGCGCACCGGCCCCAGGTAGGACATCGACTCTTCGAGGTTCTCCTGCGCGCGCTTCGAGAGGTTCCGCATGATCTGCGCCTTGACGTCGTCGCTCGCCACCTTGAGCGCGAGCGGCAGGTCGGCTTGCAGGTCGATCTCCCGCAGCACCCGCTGGAGCGAGCGGTCGTCGAGCAACACGAGATCCTCGAAGACGAACATGCGCTTCTTGATCTCGTCGGCGAGCTCCGGATCGGCCGACTCCAAGGCCTCCATGATCGTGCGTTCCGTCGCGCGGTCGACACGGTTCAGCACCGCCACGGCCGTGTCGATGCCGCCGACGCGCGCCGACCCCTCGGTCATCAGCGCGGCGAAGCGGGACTCAAGAAGATCCTCGATTTCGCGCACGACCTCCGGCGACGTCGTGTCCATGATCGCGATGCGCCGCGCGATGTCCGCCTGGCGCTCGGGCGGAAGCGCCGAGAGGACGGCGCCCGCCTGCTCCGGGTTCAGGTAGGCCAGGATCAGGGCGATCGTCTGCGGGTGCTCGTTCTGGATGAAGTTGAGGATCTGGCCGGGGTCGCTCTGGCGGATGAACTCGAACGGCCGCACCTGCAGGGTGGCCGTGAGCCGCTCGATCACCTCGTGCGCCTTCGTCGGCCCCAGCGCCTTCTCCAACAGCTGGCGCGCATAGGCGATGCCGCCCTGGTCGATGTGCACCTGCGCCTCGACCAGGTGCTTGAACTCCTCCAGAACCTGGTCGCGCACGGCCGGCTCGACCCGGCGCACGTTGGCGATCTCAAGCGTGAGCGTCTCGATCTCTTCCTCGTTCAGGTGCTTCATCACCTGGGCGGAGACCTCCGGTCCCATGCTGATGAGGAAGATCGCCGCCTTCTGCCGCCCAGTGATCGTGTGTCGCCGCGTCGACTCCATGACGGCCATCGCTCAGTCCTCCACCAACCACGCGCGCAGCGCGCGGGCAACCTGCTCCGGGCGCTCGCGGGAGTACGTCTTCAGGTCGTGAATCGTGCCGTTGGCCGCGGGCGAGGCCTGCGCTTCAGCCGCCCGCTGCGCCTCCAGCCGCGCCAGGGCCAGCGCCTCTTCCTCCGCGCGCCGGCGAGCGGTGCGGCGGCGGCCGGCCACCACGATCCACGCGGCGGCGCCGAGCACCACCGCCGCCCCCGCCACGGCCCACACCCAGACCGGCACCGCGCGGCCGCCCGTCGGCGCCGTCTCGGACGCTTGCATCGCGTCCAGGAGGCTGTGGTCGAAGGGCATGCTCGTGACGGTGATCTGGTCCTGGCGGGCAGGATCGGCCCCGATGGCGGCGGCCACGAGCCGCTCCACCTCCTGCTGCTGCTGCGCGTTGAGGGGCTTGTTGACGACGACCGCCACCGAGAGCCGCTTGACGCTGCCCGGCGCCACCTGCGTCGTCGTTTTTGTCTCGTTCAGCTCGTAGTTCCGCGTCGACTGGTCCTCCGTCGTGGAGTTGCTCTGGCTCCCCCCGGAGGTGGCCGGATACGTCGGGAAGTTGCTGTCGCCCGGCACGCCGCCGGCGGCGGTCGACTGGCCCTGCACGCTGCGGCGCAGCTCCGTGATGCTGCGCAGGAGCCCGCCCTGGTCCGTCGGCGCCGTGAAGAGGTCGGAGATCGTCGTGGTGCGGTCGAAGTTCAGCTCGGCCGACACCTGCGTGACGACATTGCCGGGACCGAAGATCTGCGTAAGAAGGTCCTGGAGGCGCGCCTGCAGGTCCGCCTGGAAGCGCGCCTGAACGTCCATGTTGTCCTGCGCGCCGCTCGCCGTGTCGTCGGCGGCGTGCGCCGAGGAGAGGATCCGGCCGGTCTGGTCGAGCACGGTCACCTGATCCGGGGAGAGGTTGGGCACGCTCGCCGCCACCAGGTGGACGATGCCCTGCACCGTTCGCGGTTCGAGCTGCTGTCCCGGCTTCATCTCCACGAGCACGGCGGCGCTGGCCGGCTGGCTCTCGCCCGCAAAGACGGTGTCCTTGGGCATGACGATGTGCACCCGCGCGCGCGACACGCCCTGGATCTGCTCGATCGTCCGCTCCAGCTCGCCCTGCGTCGCGCGCAGGAGGGCCACCTGACGATCGAAGTCCGTCGCCGCCAGGCCGAGCTTGTCCATCACCTCGAAGCCGACGCTCCCGCTGCTGGGGAGGCCCTGCGACGCGAGCTCCAGCCGCAGGCGGTACACGTCGGCGGCCGGGACGAGGATCGTGGAGCCCTGGTCGTCGAGCTCGTAGCGCTCGTGCTGGCTCTCGAGAACCTGGACGACGGCGGCGGCGTCAGCCGGCTGCAGGTTCGTGAAGAGGGGCTGCATGGCCGCGTCCGCGCGGCGCATCCAGGACCAGGCGATCAGCGCGAGCACCACGGCCGCGGCCACGCCCGCGGCGAGCGCCAGCTGCGGGCGCGTCCACCGGGCGAGCATCTTGCGCGCAGCCTCCACCGCCGGCGTCATCCACGTTCACCTCCCGATCAGACCTGCATGCGCATGATCTCTTGGTACGCTTCCAGCGCGCGGTTGCGCACTTCCACCGTCAGGTCGAGGGCCAGGCTGGCCTTCTGCGCGGCGATCATGGCCCGGGCCACGTCGTCGACGCTGCCGCTCGCGAGGCTCTGCCCGGCCTGCTCCGCCTGGATCTGCAGCGCGTTGACCTGCTCCAGAGCCCTCTGCAGCTCCTTCAGGAACTGGGCGCCGTCGCCCGAGACGGCCGAGCCGCGCGCGGCTCCGCCGGCCTGGGCGCCGCCGGTCGACGAGGCGGGCGCCGGGTCCGGCAGGCGGCTGCCGGGTTGCCACAGCGGGATGGGTTGCGGTCCACCGATCGGCATCGCCACGCGGATCACCCTCTCGCGATGTCGAGGCCGGCGCGGAACATCGACTTGCCCGCCTCGAACGCGGTGACGTTGGCTTGATAGGCGCGGGACGCGGCCACGAGGTCGACCATCTCCTCGGTGGGATCCACGTTCGGGAGACGGACGAAGCCGTCCGGGCCGGCATCCGGGTGGTTCGGGTCATAGCGCAGGGGACCCGGCGTCGGGTCGGCGACGACGCCCACGACGCGGACGCCGGCCGTCGCGCCGCCGGCGCTGACGACATCCGCGCCGAAGGACGCGGGCACGAACTCGTCCGCCACCCCGCCCGGCGCGAACACGGGCAATTGGCGGCGGAACGGGCCGCCGCCGGGCGTGCGGGTGGTGTCGGCGTTCGCGAGGTTGTTGGCCACGAGGTCCAGCCGCAGGCGCTCTGCGGTCAGGCCGGAAGCGCTGATGTCAAGTGAACCGAACAGGCTCAAGGATCACGACCTCCCCGTGACGGCCGTCTTCAGCCGGCCGAAGGCGAGCGCCAGCATCTGGCTCGCCGCTTCGTACTGCATGCCGGTTTCGGCGAGTTCGACCATCTCCTGATCGAGGTCCACGCCGTTGCCGTCGTTCTTGAAGACCAGGCCCTCGGCACGCCGGACGGCGTCCGCGACCGTCCCGGCGGGCGACGGCACGGCACGCGTCTCGACAGCGCCGTTCGACCCGCTCGTTTCGCCGGCCAGCGCCGCCGCGAATGCCTGGGCGAAGTCGACATCGACGCGCCGGTAGCCGGGGGTGTCGACGTTGGCCAGGTTGTTGGCGATCAGCCGCTGGCGCAGCGCGAGCACCTCAAGCCCGGCCGAAAGCGCAGCCACATCCGGGGTTTGGAACGCCGCCAACCCTTCCATGGGCGCCTCGTGCACCTCCTTGAAACGCCACCGCCCTCGCGCCGGGACCGGCACGAGGGCGGACATACCCCTTGTTTCCGGCAACCCGGCTGCCCTGGGGCATCCCCGAGGGCCCGTGGCTTTGCGCCCCTGCCTTTCGACAGGTTTGCCTTTATCGGAAAAATCTTATGTTGACTAAACGTGACTCTCAGGCTGTTTTCTCGCCGAGATCGGCTTCCCTATTTCTTTCCACCCTTGGCGAATCCTGCATACCACGGCGACACAAAATACACAATCGTTCGACACGATTCGACATTATGTGGGGGTCGCAATGTGGGGGTCGCGGGTGCTACAACACGTAGCGGCTGAGATCGCGGTTGCGGACCAGCCCGGCCAGACGCGCCTCCACGTACGCGCGATCGATGCGCACTTCCCCGCCCGTCTCGGGCGCCTCAAACGAGACGTCCTCCAGCAACCGCTCCATCACCGTGTGGAGGCGGCGGGCGCCGATGTTCTCCGCCTGCTGGTTCACCGCCTCCGCGATCTCCGCGATGGCGTCCAGCCCGTCCTCGGTGAACACCAGCTCCACCCCGTCCACGCGCAGGAGGGCCTGGTACTGCTTCGTCAGGGAGTTCTCCGGTTCGGCCAGGATGCGGCGCAGATCCGCCCGGGTGAGGGGCTCAAGCTCCACCCGGATGGGGAAGCGCCCCTGCAGTTCCGGGATCAGGTCCGAGGGCTTCGCCACGTGGAACGCTCCCGCGGCGATGAACAGGATGTGGTCCGTCCGGACGGGCCCGTACTTGGTCATGACGGTGCTGCCTTCGACGATGGGCAGGATGTCCCGCTGCACGCCCTCGCGGGACACGTCCGGCCCGGAGCCGGAGTCGCGCCCGGCGATCTTGTCGATCTCGTCGAGAAAGACGATCCCGTCCTGCTCGACCCGGCGGATCGCCTCCGCCACGGCCTGGTCGTGGTCGATGAGCTTCTGCGCCTCCTCCGCCGCGAGAAGGCGGCGGGCCTCGGCGACCGTCACGCGCCGCTTCTTGCGCCGCGTGGGGAGAAGGTTGCCGAACATGTCCTTGAGGTTGACGCCGAGCTCCTCGATCCCCTGGCCGGTGAACACCTCAAGCATCGGCGTCGACGCGTCCTCGACCTCGATCTCCACGATCTCGCCCTCAAGCTCTCCGGCGGCCAGGCGCTGGCGCAGGCGGGCGCGCTCTTCCTGCCTTGCGCGGCGCTGCTCCACAAATTCCGGATCGTCGTCGGCCTCTGGGCGCGCGCGACCGCCGAACAGCACCTCGAACGGGTTACGGAACGCCGGCGGCCGCTGGGGCATGGGCGCCAGGATGTCGAGCAGCCGCTCTTCCGCGAGGCTCTGCGCCTCGTCCTGGACCGCCTCCGCCTTCTCGGCCTTCACCATGCGCACGGCCGTCTCGACGAGGTCGCGGATGATGGAATCGACATCGCGGCCCACGTAGCCGACTTCCGTGAACTTCGTCGCCTCCACCTTGATGAAGGGCGCGTTGACGAGGCGGGCCATGCGCCGCGCGATCTCGGTCTTCCCGACGCCGGTGGGACCGATCATCAGGATGTTCTTGGGCGTGACCTCCTCCGCGACCTCCGGCGGAAGGCGGCGCCGTCGCACGCGGTTGCGCAGGGCCACGGCCACCGCGCGCTTGGCCTGGGACTGGCCGACGATGTACTTGTCGAGTTCCGCGACGATGGCGCGGGGCGTCAGGTCCATGGCCTCACAGCTCCTCGACCGTGATCTGATCGTTCGTGTACACGCAGATCTCGGCGGCGATGCGCATGGCCTCGAGGCAGACCTCGGCCGCCGTCATGTCGGTGTGGCGGACGAGGGCGCGCGCGGCGGCGAGGGCGTAGGCGCCCCCGGAACCGATCGCGGCCACGCCGTCGTCCGGCTCCACGACCTCCCCGGACCCGGACACCAGGAGCAGGTGGTCCGCGTCCGCGACGAGCATCAGCGCCTCCAGCCGCCGAAGGACGCGGTCGCCGCGCCACTCCTTCGCCAGCTCCACGGCCGCGCGCACGAGCTGGCCGGAATGCTCTTCAAGCTTCGCTTCAAATCGTTCCATCAGCGTGACGGCGTCGGCGACGGAGCCGGCGAAGCCGCACAGCACCCGCCCCCCGTGCAGGCGGTGAACTTTCCGCGCGCGGTGCTTCCACACGATATGCTGCGCCTCTTGGGTGACTTGACCGTCGCCCGCCATGGCCACGCGGCCGCGGTGGCGAACGGCGACGATCGTCGTGGCGTGCATCGGCTCTCCTCCTTGTCGTCGTCCCGGGGGGACGTCAGGCTCTGGGGTGAGCGTCGCGGTAGACCTGGCGCAGCCGCGCCCGGGTGACGTGGGTGTAGATCTGCGTCGTCGACAGGTTCGCGTGGCCGAGCCACTCTTGCACCGTGCGCAGGTCCGCGCCGTGGTCGAGCAGGTGCGTGGCGAAGGAGTGGCGGAACGTGTGGGGGGTGACCTTGCGCCCCGGCAAGAGCCGCGGCGCGTAGCGCTGGACGACGTCCCGGACGCCGCGGTCGCTGAGCCGGCGGCCCCGGTGATTCAGGAAGACCGCGTCCCCGTCCGCGTTGCGGCGCCTTGCCGTCGCGGCGCCACCGTCCGGGGCGGCCCCCCGTGACCGGGCGCGGGCGGCCAGCGCCGGGCGCCCGAGGCGGACGTACCGGTCGATCGCCGCGATGGCCTCCGTGCCCAGCGGGACGAGGCGTTCCTTGCCGCCCTTGCCCCAGACGCGCGCGAAGCCGAGGCTGAGGTCGAGGTCGCGCAGCGAAAGCCCCGCGAGTTCGGAGACGCGCATGCCGGACGCGTAGAGGGTTTCGAGGATGGCGCGGTCGCGGAGCGAGAGCGGATCGTCTCCGGTGGGGGCTTCCACGATGGCCTCCGCCTCCGATTCCTGCAGGGCCCGCGGCAGAGGCCGAGCCTGCTTCGGCGTGGCGACAGCCTTCGCCGGGTTCGAGTCCATCACGCCCTCGCGCACGAGGTAACGAAAGAACGTCCGCACGGCGGCGATCTTGCGTCCGACCGACTTCCGCGCGTAGCCGGCCTCCTGCAGGCGCGCGAGGTAGTGGCGCACGGCCAGCGCCTGAACCCCTTTCAGCACCCTGGCCTCCGGCCGCGCACCGATCCCCAGGACCTCGAAGAACTGGAGCAGGTCGCGCCGGTAGGCGGCCACGGTGTGGGGCGATGCGCCGCGTTCCGCGCGCAGGTAGCCGAGAAACGCCTCCAGCCAGTCCGGAGCGTCCGCCATCGCTTCACGTCCTCACGCTGACCCCAGGAGCATCCGCGGCTCCCTCTGGCGCCGGTCCGGGAACCGGCTGCACACCGTGTTCGGCCTGAAATGCGGCCAACCCTTCCAGCGCGCGGCGGGACAGCGCGAGCTTGCGCTGCGTCTTGTCCTTCGGCGGGTTCTCCAAGGGGTCCATGAGGCCGAACGCCACGTGCATCGGCTGGAACGTCTCCGGGTCGGCGCTCGTCACGTATCGAAGCAGTCCGCCGATGGCCGTCGTCGGGGGGAACACGAGCGGCGCCTCGCCGCGCAGCAGCCTCGCCATGTTGATGCCGGCGACGAGGCCGTCCATCGCGGCCTCCACGTACCCCTCCGTACCGACGATCTGGCCGGCGAAGAAAAGGTCGTCGCGCCGCTTGCTCTGGAGCGTCGGCCGCAGGATTTTCGGGCTCTTGAGAAACGTATTGCGATGGATCACGCCGTAGCGCTCGAACTCCGCGTGCGCGAGCGCCGGGATCATCCGGAAGACGCGTTTCTGCTCGCCCCACTTGAGGCTGGTCTGGAAGCCCACGATGTTGAAGAGCGTGCCCGCGGCGTTCTCCCGGCGCAGCTGGACCACGGCGTACGGGCGCTTGCCCGTGCGGGGATCGATGAGGCCCACCGGCCGCATGGGCCCGAAGCGCATCGTGTCGCGGCCGCGGTCCGCCATGACCTCGATCGGCAGGCAGGCCTCGAAGTACTTCTCCTCCTCGAACGGCTCCCTCGGGTGGCGTTCGGCGGTGCGCAAGGCCTCCCAGAACGCCTGGTACTCCTCCTCGGTGAGCGGGCAGTTGGCGTACGATTCGGGATCGCCCTTCCCGTAGCGGCTGCCCCAGAACACCTTGTCCCAGTCGATCGACTCGGCCGTCACGATCGGCGCGGCCGCGTCGTAGTAGGCGAGCTCGCCCTCGCCCGTGAACTCGAGCAACGCCTGGTGCAGGGCGGGCGAAGTCAGCGGTCCCGTGGCGATGATCGCCGGACCGTCCGGAATCTCCGTCTGTTCCTCCCGCACGATGGTCACGTTCGGATGCTGCTCGATGCAGCGCGTCACGTCCCGGCTGAACGCTTCGCGGTCGATCGCCAGCGCGGCGCCGCCGGGAATGGCGTGACGGTCGGCCACGGCGATGATCAGCGACCCCAGCCGCCGCATCTCCTCCTTGACCAGGCCGACCGCGTTCTCCAGAGAGTTTGAGCGGAACGAGTTCGTGCAGACCAGCTCCGCCAGGTACCCGGTGTGGTGCGCCGGCGTGCTGCGGGTCGGCCGCATCTCCACGAGGCGCACGCGAAACCCGCGCTGGGCGAGCTGCCACGAGGCCTCGCTGCCCGCCAGGCCGCCGCCGACCACCGTCACGTCGAAGTCGCTCACCGTGACCGACACCTCACCAGTTGTTCGCCAGGCGGTCGCTCAGGACCGGGCGCCCGCCGTGACGCGCGCGGAACACTCCTTGCGGCTGCAGGCCACGTACCGCCCGCCGCCGCGGGCGCGCTTCTCCACGAGCAGGCTGCCGCACGCCGGACACGCCTGGCCCGTCGGTTTGTCCCACAGCACGAACGTGCACTTCGGGTAGTTCGCGCAACCGTAGAACACGCGTCCCTTGCGGCTCCGCCGTTGGACAAGGTCCCCGCCGCACTCGGGGCAGGCAACCCCCACCTTTTCCACGATCGGCCGCGTGTTCTGGCACTCGGGGTAACCCGAGCAGGCGAGGAAGGGCCCGAAGCGGCCGTGTTTCACGACCATCGGGCGGCCGCACTTGTCGCACGTCTCGTCCGTCACCTCGGGCGTGAGCTCCACGCGGCCGATGCTGTCCTCCGCCTTGTCGAGCTCCTCCGCGAACCGCTGGTAGAATCCGGCGACGACCTCGCGCCAGTCGGCTTCGCCCGCCTCGATTTTATCCAGGTTGGCCTCCATCGCCGCGGTGAACTCCACGTCCACGACCTCCGGGAAGTACTCCTTCAAGAGGCCGGTGACGACGATCCCCAGCTCCGTGGGACGGAACCGCTTGTCTTCCCGGTAGACGTATCCGCGCTGTTGGATCGTCTCGATGATCGGCGCGTACGTGCTGGGCCGGCCGATGCCCTTCTCCTCCAGGGCGCGCACGAGCATGGCCTCCGTATACCGGGGCGGCGGCTGCGTGAAGTGCTGTTCCGGCCGCAGCTCGACCAGCTCAAGGGGCTGTCCCTGCGCCAGCTCCGGCAGGCGGGTGTCCCCTTCCTCGCCGCCGTCCTCGTCGCGCCCCTCCGTGTACAGCACCATGAACCCGGCGAACTTGAGCGTCGAGCCCGTCGCGCGGAAGCGATGGCCGCCGGCGTCGATGTCGACCGAGACGGCGTCGTAGACCGCGGGCGCCATCTGGCTCGCGACGAAACGCTCCCAGATGAGCCGGTACAGGCGGTACTGGTCCCGCGTGAGGCTCGCCTTGACGGCGTCCGGGTGGCGCGCCGTCCGCGTGGGACGGATCGCCTCATGGGCGTCCTGCGCGCCGCCGCCGCCCGCGCGCCGCTGCGAGTAGGCCTCGCCCCACTGCCCGCGGATGTACTCCTGGGCCTCCGCCTGGGCCTCCTGCGAGATCCGCGTGCTGTCGGTGCGGATGTACGTGACGAGGCCGACCAGGCCCTCGCCCGGCACCTCAAGGCCTTCATAAAGCTGTTGCGCGATGCGCATGGTGCGCTGCGCCGTGAACCCGAGTTTGCGGGACGCCTCCTGTTGAAGCGTGCTCGTGGTGAACGCGGGCGCCGGATTCCGGTGGCGCTCCCGCTTCTGCACCGACACCACGCGGAACGCCGCGCCCTCGACCTGCCGGAGGATCTCTTCGACCGCCGTGCGGTCAGGAAGCTCGCGCTTCTCGTCCCCCACGCCGAGGTACCGGGCCGAGAACGTCGCCCCGCCGGCGGCCGTGCGCAGGAGCGCGTCCAGCGTCCAGTACTCCTGCGGGACGAACGCCTCGATCTCGGCTTCCCGGTCGACGATCAGGCGGACGGCCACGGATTGCACGCGTCCGGCCGAGAGCCCGCCGCGGACCTTCCGCCAAAGGAGCGGGCTCAGCTTGTACCCGACCAGGCGGTCCAGGACGCGCCGCGCCTGCTGGGCGTCGACGAGGCGCTCGTCGATCGGCCGCGGCTCCCGCACGGCGCGCTCGATGGCCGTCTTGGTGATCTCGTTGAACGTGATGCGCAACGGCCGGCGCGGGTCGAGGTCGAGCAGCTGCGCGAGGTGCCAGCTGATGGCCTCGCCCTCGCGGTCCGGGTCCGTGGCGAGGAAGACGCCGCTCGCCTTCTTGAGGCTGTCGCGAATCTTCTTGATGACCGGGCCCTTGCCGCGAATGGTGATGTAGCGCGGCTCGAAGCCGCGCTCGATGTCCACGCCCAGCTGGCTTTTGGGCAGGTCGCGGACGTGGCCCATCGACGCCACCACGGAATACTTGCGGCCAAGGAACTTCTCGATCGTCTTGGCCTTCGCCGGCGATTCCACGATCACAATTGCCTTTGACAAAGCATCGCTCCGTTCGTTCTGGCATTATAGTGCCATCGTTCCACCACTGCCAATGCGGCGCCAGGCTGCCCGCCGCGGGCGTTGCGGGCCCGGCGCGCCGGCCGGACGGGCCGCCCGCCGCGGCGCCGGTCGCTCGACGGAGCAGGAAACGACCCGTCCCGCCCCAGAAATGTCCCCTCGGCCCTGAGACGACACCGCCTGTTTATCATTAGTAGAAGGAGGGGTTCGTGTCGATGCGCTACACCATCCTGAAGTCGTCGGACGATGGATTTCTCGGCCGGTTGCTCACCGGCCTGCAGGCCGTCCTCGATCTGCACGGCCACATCCGCGCGGACGCCGACGATCCCGACCTCGGCCTCGCCATCCAGGTCGCCGACCCGGCGGAGCCGCGGCCCTTCCGGCGCCAGTCGCGGGGCACCTTCGTGGTCACCATCATGGAGGGCGAGGACGGGGACAACCTGCTGCAGCGCGCGTACCCGTATCTGGTGCGGACGCTCTCCAACCTTCTGGTCTACGTCACGGACACCGGCGGCCGGCGCACGCTCCACTTCGTCACGCCGGAATTGGGTCACTACCAGGTGGGATACGACGCGGCCGACGAGTCGGCGTTCTTCGAGGAAGTGTACCGCCGGCTCAAGCCGTTGGCCCAGTCGCGCTTCGTCCTCGACAACATCTTCGAGCCGGACCTGCCGCGGGAACTCTGGGACGGCAACGAGACCACGCGTGCGCTGGCCGAGGCCGGCCGGCGCCTGGCCGCCCTGGATCTGCTGCCCGCACCCTTCCCCCTGGACCAGTACCTTTCGCCGCGCGACCTGCGCCATCTCAAGCTCCTTTACGGGATCGGCGGGCTGAGTTACGGCAACCTCAGCGCCCGCCACGAGGGCGACACCTTCTGGATGAGCGCCAGCGGCATCGACAAGTCGCAAATGGAAGTCGTCGGCCGCGACATTCTCCTGGTGAAGGGCTACGACCCCGAACGCCAGGCGATGATCCTCAGCGTGGCGGCAGACCGCGAGCCGCGGCGCGTCTCGGTGGATGCCATCGAACACTGGATGATCTACCGCGAGCACCCGGAGGTCGGCGCCATCATTCACATCCACGCCTGGATGGACGGCGTGCCTTCCACGGAGATCAACTACCCGTGCGGCACGTACGAGTTGGCCACCTCGGTGGCGGAGCTCGTGCGCCGCTCGCCCGACCCGGCCGCGGCCGTCATCGGGCTGAGAAACCACGGCCTCACCATCACCGGCCGGTCGCTGGACGACATCTTCGAGCGCATCGAGGGCCGCATTCAGCGCCAGGTGCCGATGGTCTGACGGAGGATTCCCCGCGTGGACGCGCTGGTCTATCGCCTGTCCCTCCCCCGCGTGGTGCTGACGAAGCTGCTGGGCTCGCGATTCCGGTGGCTGGTCTACGGCCCGGCGGGCCCGCTGGCCTACACGCGGCTACCGGACCCGGAGCCCCCGGGCGACGACTGGGCGGTCGTGCGCCCGCGGCTGGCTGGCGTCTGCGGCTCCGACCTGGGCGTGCTGACGGCGCACTCGAGCCCCTCCGCCTCGCCCTTCAGCTCCTTCCCGGCGGTGCTGGGCCACGAGATCTACGGCGTCATCGAGCGATCCGGCTCTGGAGTCCCCCTGCCCGCCGGGACGCGGGTGGTCGTGGATCCCTCCATCACCTGCGCCATGCGCGGCCTGACGCCCTGTCCTGCCTGCGCCGAGGGTCTGCCCTACCTGTGCCGGCGTTGCACTGAGGGCGATCTCTCCCCCGGATTCCTGGTCGGCTTCTGCCGCGACCTGCCCGGCGGTTGGGCGGAGCGCACGCTGGCACATGCCTACCAGCTTCACGCGGTTCCCGACGCCGTGTCGGACGAGCGCGCCGTGCTCGTGGAACCCCTCGCCGTCTCGTTTCACGGCGTACTGCGACGGACGCCCGCGCCGGGCGCACGCGTCCTGGTCATCGGGGCCGGCACCATCGGGCTGTGCACCCTGGCCGCCCTGAAGCTTCTTGGGGTCGACGCCCACGTCACCGTCGCGGCCCGTCACGGCATTCAGGCCGAGCTCGCCCGGGTCCTGGGCGCCGACGCGGTGGTCCCGTCCCGGAACATCGGCGCCGCCGCCCGCGACGCCGGCGCACGGCCCTTCCAGCCGCTCATCGGCCGGGAGGTCTATCGCGGCGGCTTCGACGTCGTCTACGACTGCGTCGGCACCCGCCGCTCCCTGGACGACGCCCTGCGCGTGGCCCGAGAGGGCGGCACCGTGGTCCTCCTGGGCGGCGCGGGCGAGATCGGCCGCCTGGACTGGAGCTTCGTCTGGATGCGGGAGCTGACGATCGTCGGCTCCGTTGGATACGGAACGGAACAGGTCGGCGAGCGCCGCGCGCACACGTTCGATCTGGTGTTGGAGGCGCTGGCCGAGCATCCCGAGATGCCCGTGGAGCGGATGATCACCCACCGGTTCCCCCTGCGGCGCTACCGTGACGCCCTGCGGGCGGCTCTGGACCGGCGCGCTTCGGGTGCCGTGAAGATCGTGTTCACTCCGGACATCTAGCCGCAGGACGCGTGCCGTGGCTCCGTCACTCCCATGGAGAACGGGCGTAGCCCGCCTCGGTGCGCTCGACGAGCCCCGCCAGCTCCAGGCGGGACAGGGCCACGAGCGCGGCCGGCACCGTCAACCCGGTCCGTTCGGCCAGGGCGTCGACGGACTGTGGCCGCGACGTCACGGCGCGGTACACGGCGGTCGCGGAAGGATCGGCCATCCTTCGTAGCGCCGGCGGCTCCGTTGCTCCCGCCGCCTCGCCTGCCGATCGAGGATCCGCCCCCAGGCGCGCCCGGTCCCGCTCGTCCAGCATGCGGAGCACGTCCTCGGCGCCGGTGACCGTCGCCGCGCCGTCTGCCAGCAGCGCGTTCGAGCCCCTGGACAGGGCGCGGTCGACGTCCCCCGGCACCGCGCCCACCGCGACGCCGAGCTCCAGCGCGTGCCGCGCGGTGACCAGCGACCCGCTCCGCTCGCCGGCTTCGACGACGACCACGGCGCTCGCGAGCGCCGCGATGACCCGGTTTCGCAGGGGGAACGTCTCCTTCCGCGGGCGAAAGCCGAGCGGAAACTCGCTCAGCACCGCGCCCTGCGCCGCCACGGCCGCGGCCAGGCCCTCATGCTCCGGCGGGTACGTGCGGTCCATGCCCGCGCCCAGCACGGCGACCGTGAGCCCGCCGGCCTTCAGCGCGCCCCGGTGCGCGGCGGCGTCAACCCCCCGCGCGAGGCCCGAGACGACGCACACGCCCGCGCCGGCCAGGTCCCTCGCCAGCTGGCGGGCCATGCGCAGCCCATAGGCATCCGCGCGGCGCGCGCCGACGATGGCCACGCACGGCACTTCAGGCAGCGCGCCCCGCACGTACAGGAGGGCGGGCGGCCCGACGTTCTCGTGCGCCTGCGCCAGGCGCAGCAGGCGCCGCGGATAGGCCTCGTCGAACGCGGTGACGACGGTCGCACCGATTTCGCGGCAGCGGCGAACCAGGTCCTCGCCGCGCCCGCCGGCCGGGCCGCCCGTGACGCCACCAGCGGCTTCCCCACGTGCCCGGCGACCGGCTGGACCCGCACGCATCCCGGACGCCAGGGCCGCACCGGGGTCCGGAAACGCTTGGATCACGCGCCGTGCGACGGACGGCATCCAAAGGGCGCCGGCGTGCAGCTCCAGCCACGCCGCGAGGCGCTCGGGATGGCCCTCGAGCCGCCAGCCGTCCGCCCGCTCCGGCAAAAACGCGAACGCGTCCTCACACTGGATTTCCATATTTTGGGGTTTTCGACGGGTTCATGGCGAGTTCCTGCCGCCTAGCCGCCGGCCATGCGGGGGACGCCCTCGACCTGCGCGCGGTGGAGTTCGGCGTAGCGGCCGCCACGGGCAAGGAGCTCCGCGTGGCGGCCCGCTTCGACAATCCGGCCTTCTTCAAGCACCAGGATCAGGTCGGCGTCGCGGACGGTCGACAGGCGGTGCGCGATCACGATGGACGTGCGGCCCTCCGTCAGCCGCGCCAGCGCCTTCTGGATCATGACCTCCGTGGCGGCGTCGATGTTGGACGTCGCCTCGTCGAGGATCAGGATGCGCGGGTCGCGCAGCAGCGCCCGGGCGAACGCGACGAGCTGCCGCTGCCCGGCGGAGAGGCTCCCGCCGCGCTCGTGGACGACCGTCTCGTAGCCGCGGGGCAGGCGCTTGATGAACGCGTGCGCGCCGACCGCCTTCGCCGCGGCGACGACCTCCTCGTCGGACGCGTCGGGGCGGCCGTAACGGATGTTCTCCGCCACGGTGCCGGAGAAAAGGAAGTTGTCCTGCAGGACGATCCCCATGTGCGCGCGCAGTTCCCGTTGGGGGACGTCGCGGATGTCCACGCCGTCGACGAGGATGCGCCCGCTCCAAGGGTCGTAGAACCGGGCCAGAAGGTTGATGACGCTCGACTTGCCGGCGCCCGTGTGCCCGACCAGCGCCACGCGCTGGCCCGGTTCCGCCACGAAGGAGATGCCGTGCAGCACTTCCTTGCCGGCGTCGTAGCCGAAGCGCACGTCCTGGAACTCCACGCGGCCGCGGACGCGTCGCAGCGGCCGGGCGCCGGGGCGATCGACGATCTCCGGCGGCGTGTCGAGGACGCGGAACACCTTCTCGGCCGCCGCCATGGCCTGCTGCATCTGGGTGTAGAACTGCGCCATGTCGCGCATCGGCCGGTAGAAGCGGTCCATGTATTGGACGAAGGCCACGAGCACGCCGATGTCGACCGCGCCGGCGATCTGCAGGCGTCCGCCGTACCACAGGATCAGCGCGGTGCCGAGCGCCCCGATGAGGTCGACGGTCGGCATGAACAGGGCATTGAGGCCCTCCGCCTGCATGTTCGCCCGGAAGTTGCGCTCGTTGACGCCCGTGAAACGCTCCATGTTCTTCGCTTCCCGGGAAAACGACTGCGTCACGCGGATCCCGGAGATGCTCTCCTGGAGGTTCGCGTACACGTCCGCGATGGTGTTGCGGACCTCCGCGTACGCGCGGCGGACGAGTTCGCTGAAGCGGAACACGGCGACGGCGAGGATCGGCAGGACCGCGAACGAGGCGAGCGCGAGGCGGGCGTCCAGGCTCATCATCGCCGCGACGATCGCGACGAGGCTGACGACGCTGCCGACGATCGTCAGCACGCTCTGCGTCAGCATTTCCTCGATGGTGTTCACGTCGTTGGTCACGCGCGACATGATCACGCCGGTCGGCTGGCTGTCGAAGAACCGGAAGGAGAGGCGCTGCAGGTGGGCGTAGAGTTCCGCCCGCAACGCGAAGATCGCGTTCTGGCCCGCCCATGACATGAAGTACGTCTGAGCGTACTGCGCGCCCCACGAGACGAGCGACGCGCAGAGGTACAGCACGGCCAGGGTCGCGATGCCGCGCAGCGTCCCGGGGGGCAGGCCCATCCCCTCCGACGATGCCCGGGCGGCCGGCACGATGTACCGGTCGATGGCGATGGCCGTTAGGTAGGGACCCGCCTGCACGGCGACGGTGCCGATGACGAGGGCGAGCGAAGCCAGGAGGAAGTCCCGCCGGTAGGGCGCGAGGTACCGGAGGAGGCGCCGGAAGACGGCCCCGTTGAAGGGCGCGCGTTCCGCGTTCGGATCATCGTGGCGCGGCGGCACGGATCGATCCCTCCCTTCAGCTTGCGGCGTCGCGGCCGGACGCGGCGCCGGCGTGCTGCGCGTCTTGCTCCTGCAGGCGGACGATCTCCCGGAAGAGGCCCGGCTGCGCCTCCAGTTCCGCCGGCGTGCCCATCTGCACGATCCGGCCCTGGTCCAGCACAAGGACCCGGTCGGCGAGGCGGACCGTCGAGGCGCGGTGCGCGACGACGAACGACGTGCGCCCGGCCATCAGGCGGCGCAGGGCCTCCCGGATGAGTTCTTCCGTCTTCGTGTCGACGCTGGAGGTGGCCTCGTCGAGGATGAGGATGCGCGGGTCCAACAGGAGAGCGCGGGCGATCGCCACGCGCTGCTTCTGCCCGCCGGACAGCCCGACCCCTCGCTCGCCGACGACGGTGTCGTACCCCTGGGGCAGGCTCATGATGAAGTCGTGGATCTGGGCGGCTTTCGCCGCGGCGACGATTTCCTCGCGGGTCGCGCCCGGCCGCCCGTAGGCGATGTTCTCCGCGATGGACGCCGAGAAGAGGAACGTCTCCTGGGGGACGATGCCGATGTGGCGTCGCAAGTCGGCCAGTTTCAGATCGCGCACATCGTGGCCGTCGACGAGCACCCGGCCCTCGTCCACGTCGTAGAAGCGCGGGATCAGGTGCATCACCGTGCTCTTGCCCGAGCCGGTCGTCCCCAGGAGGGCGATCGTCTCACCCGGCTCCACGCGAAACGAGACGTCGTCCAGCGCCCACGGCGCGTCCGGCGAGTAGCGGAAGCGGACCCGCTCGAAGACGACCTCGCCGCGCACGGTCGGAAGGCGCCGCGCGCCGGGGCGTTCGGCGACCTCCGGCCGCTCGTCGAGCAGGTCGAAGACGCGCGTGGCGGCCGCGATGGCGCGCGAGGCCATGTTCACGAGCCAGCCCAGCTGGCGGAGGGGGAAGAAGAGCATGCCGAGCAATTGGAGGAAGGCCACGAGCGCGCCCAGCGTGATCGCCCCGCTGATCACGCGCCACCCGCCGACGCCGATGGCCAGCACGGTGCCGAGGTCGGTGGCGAGGCTCATCAACGGGAACCAGAACGCGCGCTCCCGCATGGCCTCAAGGTTCTGCTCGAGGTACCGCCAGTTGGCGCGACCGAACTTCTCGATCTCGAACGGCTCGGCGGTGAACGCGCGGACCACGCGCACGCCCGTCACGTTCTCCTGGAGAATCGCCGTGATCTCCGCCTGGCGCTGCTGGATCTCCTGGTACTTGGGACGCACGCGCCGGTTGAACTGCACGATGACCAGCCCAAGGAGCGGCAGCGCCGGCAGGACGAGCGCCGTGAGGAACGGGTCGATCCAGAACAGGTAGACGAGCACGGCCGCGAACAGGAGCAGCTGGTTCGCGATCATGAGCAGCCCGAAGCCCATGAAGCGCCGCAGAAGTTCCACGTCCTGGGCGACGCGGCTCATGATCTGCCCGGTCTGGGCACGGTCGTAGAAGCGGAACGAGAGCGCCTGAAGGTGGGCGTAAAGCTCCCCGCGGATGTCGAAGATGATGCGCTGCGACATGTAGGCCATGGCGTAGCGCTGAAAGAACCAGAAGGTCCCCTTCACCGCCGCGACGCCGACCACGGCCGCCGCAAGCCACGGCAACCAGGCGTGATGGCCCTCCCGCAGCACGAAGTCGATGACGTGCCGCGTGATGTAGGGCACGGACAGGTCCATGGCCGTGCCCACGACGAGGCCGCCGAGCCCGATGGCGAGGGAACGCCGGTACGGGCGCGAATACCGCAACAGGCGCAAAAGGACGTTCATGCCCACATGATACTCGTTCGGTGGGCGAAATTCCTTCGGGTTTCGAAAGAAGTGGCGGGCCTACCGGCCGCGCTCGCGTCCGCGGCGTTGGACGACGAGGCCCGAACCGGAAATCAGCAGGCCCACGCTGGCGGCCAGCGCCGGCTCGACATGGAAGACAGCCGCGAGGCGCTCCGCCTGCCAGACGATGGCGGCCCCGGCCAGCATGATGAGAAACCCCTGCGTGCTGCCGTCGAGCCCTCGCCGCCGCGGCGATCGGGGGCTCGACGCGTTGTCCTGTCCCGGCAACCCGGTCCCCCCTCGCGCACCCCGCCCACTCATTCCC